>JBJXGJ010000012.1:0-13631 GCA_046153805.1 Ferruginibacter sp.
TTTTTTTGTAATCTATATTTCTTCGTCTCGTATATTTTTCTTTGGTTCCTCCAACTTACCTCTTTTGTAAATAATGAGTCCATTTAAAAAGTTTCTTAACACCTGATCTTGTGCCTCCACATATCCCAGATGATCTGGGCTGCGAAAAAAATCGCCCAATGCACCTTTTGTAATTTCAAAATCTACTAAAGAAAGTATCTCAATTATATCATCGTTGCGAAGCGAAAGTGCTACGCGTAGCTTTTTAAGTATGTCGTTGTTATCCATTCAATACAGTTTTACATAAAGGTATTCATTATAAATTTCTATAGTAACCATAAATTTCTGTAGCTTAGATTTTTTAAAACCCATCGCTTTTATTTCCATAAAAGTATCACTCCTAATGATGCGTACATTTAAAATAATATTTTGAAAACTGTTCTACAAAGAGTATCCTCGGCATCGGTAATAGTAAATGAGGAAATAATTGCAGCAATAGATGCAGGTCTTCTCGTACTTGTTGGTATAGAAGATGCTGATGACGTTGACGACATCAAATGGCTTAGCAGTAAAATAATTAACCTCCGCATATTTGATGATGCAGCGCTTGTTCCCAACCTTTCGGTAAAAGAAATTTATGGAGATATTTTACTGGTAAGTCAGTTTACTTTGCAAGCATCTACCAAATGGGGCAACAGGCCATCTTATATAAAAGCGGCAAAACCGCCCATTGCAATACCATTGTATGAAGCCTTCGTAAAGCAATTGCAAAATGATTTGGGCAAAAAAATACAGAAAGGAAAATTTGGTGCAGATATGAAAGTCGCACTTGTAAATGATGGCCCTTTCACCATAATAATTGATACAAAAAGCAAAGACTAGTATGCAGGAAATAACATTAAGTGATGCGCAAAAAAAAGTAGATGAATGGATAAACACCATGGGTGTTCGTTATTTTAATGAACTCACTAACCTTGGTATTTTAATGGAAGAAGTGGGCGAGCTGTCTCGCATTTTGGTGCGCAAATACGGCGAGCAGTCTTTTAAAAAATCTGATGAGGAGCATAATTTGGCAGATGAAATGGCAGATGTTCTTTGGGTATTAATTTGCCTTGCAAACCAAACCGGTGTTGACCTTACAGTTGCCCTGCATAGCAATTTTGAAAAGAAAACTTTGAGAGATGCCGAGCGTCATTTAGATAACGACAAAATTAATTCTCCTCAATAAAGCCATTTTGTATTTTTTCCTGTTGTTTAACAGGGAGTACTGGGGTATAGAGAGGTTTCGCAGAAAATTTTTCTCCTCAGCGAGAACTCTTTCTTCTCATTTTCTCTGCGGTGAAACTGAGACGAAGAACTTAAATAGTCAAAGAAGAATTTAGTTCAAACAGTTTCTCAAACCCAAAATAAATAACGGCAAGTAAAATATTGCTTTTATTGTTGGGCATAAAGCTTTCTTATCTTTGTGGCATGACATCTAATCCGTTTACGTATAATAAGGCGAAGGTTATACAGGCACTCCGATATCATTTTGTGAGCAGGCCCGAAATTAAAATAATGATGGTAGTGATTAACATTTTTGCAATATTGTCTGCGGCATTATTTTTCTTTAAAAAAATAAGCCCCCTTGCATTTCTTATAAGCTCTGTGTTGTGGTTTTTTTTAATGGTTTTGTTTTGGTTTTTACTGCCACAAATTATTTACCGGCAAACCGCTACTTTTAAAGATTCGTTCAGCGCTGTGTTGGGTAATGAACAATTTGCCATAGAAAATGTAAGAGGCCATAAGGGTTGGGACTGGAGCAATTTTAGCACATGGATGGAAAGCCCACATTTTTTTCATTTGTACTTTAACCCACGTTCTTTTTTTATAATACCCAAAGATGCGTTTCAAGCTGACGAAGAACACGAAGCAAGAAAGATATTTGCTGCTAAGATTAAGAAAAAGTAAAGTGGTATGTTACTGCAAACTCCCAAAGCTCGTAACCCTCAACTCGCCACCCCTAGCCTAACACAACGCCTTCTCCATTACATGGTGGGGTATATTTACTTCATTAAACTGGTCTCCTTTTATTTGGTATCCAAATTTTTCATAAAAACCAATAGCTGTATCTCGTGCGTGCATTGTTATTGTTTTAAAGCCTTTGTCCCTCGCTAGGTTTTCTGCAAACTGCATAATTGAGGCACCTATTCCCTTTCCATGCAACTTATCTGGTACTGCCATTTGCCTTAACCTTACGGTTTTTTCATTTATTTTAGCAAGAATACAGCAGCCGAGTATTTCTCCATCTTCCATGCACACAATAAGTATATCGTCTTTTTCTGCCATCAATTCATCATGGTCAAATGTAAGACCAAGCGGGCGGCGCAAAACATTATCTCTAAGGTTTACCATTAAAAGATATTCTGCCGTGCCGTGGTCTATTTGTTTTAGTGCCATGAATTTGTTTAAGGGTTAAAGATTTTCAATTTCAATTTACGTAAATTCTTTAACAGTTTTGTTTTTTGGAGACTCAGAGCAGCCTTTAGAAGACTATAAAAAATCGACAAAACAAAAATGCTGATCAAATTACCGGTTCGGAATGTTAACATTGTCAGCTGGCAGACGAGCGTTGGCAATAGATTACATTTTGCAAAATATGCGGGAACATGCGCCCAACTTTACAGCCGTCACGCCCGTAATAGTGTACCAGCTCCCATTTGTTTTAAAGAAAAAATAGGTCGCAAAAAATAAAAAGTAGCAGGATATTGGTTTTTAGGCGGGGCAGCCAAATTTGAACTTGCCTAAACAAATTTATTTAATTGATTGTTTTTTTGCCAAAAAGTATATTTTTGCAGCGTATTAACTAAATATTACAAACATGGCAGACATCGCTACAAGAGTCAAAAAAATTATCGTTGATAAATTAGGTGTAGATGAAGCAGAAGTAACTACTGAAGCTTCCTTCACCAACGACCTAGGCGCCGATAGCTTAGATACGGTAGAACTTATTATGGAATTTGAAAAAGAATTTAATATTTCTATTCCCGACGAGCAGGCTGAAACTATCACTACTGTTGGTCAGGCGGTTTCTTATTTGGAAGAGAACGCAAAGTAATTTCTTAACCCGTTCTGCACTTAATTCAGAACGGGTATTTTTATTTTTACAGGTAATTTTATGGCATTAAAAAGAGTAGTTGTAACCGGCTTGGGTGCCCTTACTGCATTGGGGAAAACTGTTGAAGAATATTGGCAGAGTCTTACCAACGGTGTTAGCGGGTGCGACATGATAGCCCAGTTTGATGCCTCAAAATTTAAAACAAAATTTGCCTGTGAGGTTAAAGACTTCGACCCTACTTTTTATTTAGATCGTAAGGAAGCCCGCAAAATGGACAGGTTTACGCAGTTTGCCATTGTAGCTGCAGATGAAGCAGTAAAAGATGCAGGCATTACGCTCCAAAATTCAAATGCAGATAGGGTGGGTGTTATTTTTGGAAGTGGTATTGGTGGACTTATTACGTTTCAGGAAGAGGTGATGAATTTCGCTTCCGGCGATGGTACGCCAAGGTTTAATCCTTTCTTTATTCCAAAAATGATATTGGATATTGCCGCAGGCCAAATAAGCATGCGTCATGGTTTTCGTGGTCCAAACTTTGCCGTGGTGAGCGCTTGTGCATCCAGCACAAATGCAATTATTGATGCCTTTGATAATATCCGTTTAAATAAAGCCGATGTAATTGTTACCGGTGGTAGCGAGGCTGTTATAAGTGCAGCGGGCGTGGGTGGTTTTAATGCTATGAAGGCTATGAGTGAAAGAAACAACGATCCCAAAACGGCAAGCCGACCATTTGATAAAGATCGTGATGGTTTTGTGATGGGAGAAGGTGCTGGGATTTTAATTTTAGAAAGCTTGGAACATGCACTTGCCCGTGGCGCAAAAATTTATTGCGAAATTGCAGGCGGTGGAGCAACGGCTGATGCCCATCATATTACTGCACCCCACCCTGAGGGACTGGGTGCAAAAAATGTAATGAATGTTGCACTGGCTGATGCAGGTATGTTGCCAACAGATATTGATTACATAAATGTACATGGTACATCTACACCGCTTGGTGATATTGCGGAGACAAAGGCCATTATGAGTGTGTTTGGTGAGCATGCTTACAACCTAAATATCAGTGCTACAAAAAGCATGACCGGGCATTGCCTTGGAGCTGCCGGTGCTTTGGAAGCACTTGCTTGTATCCTTGCAGTTACAAGAGATATTGTACCACCTACAATTAATCATTTTACAGATGATCCGGACCTGGATTCTAAACTTAATTTTACTTTTAATAAAGCACAACACAGAACCGTAAACGCAGCACTAAGTAATACTTTTGGTTTTGGCGGTCACAATGCAAGTGTTATCGTTAAAAAGTATGTGCCTTAGCCATCAATTCACCCAGCATTTTTTCAACTACTTTTATTATATATAGCCTAAAATATATTTCTATTTCTACAACAAAAAGAGCTTAATATTTTTTTAAATATTGCTCTATTTCTGCGATTAATATATGCAGCTGTAAAAATATGATGCATAATACCATGCATTAAAAATTTTGTTTTAATTTTAAACAAACTTTTTCCTATCAAAAAAACATTGAAATATTTACAGGATATATTTGTTGATGAGCCTGTAAAAAAGGATTTTAAAAAACAACTAAACAACGTAACCGGTTTTAAGCCAGGCAATATACAATTGTATAAAACAGCATTGAGCCACCGATCTATGCGGGAAGGTGCCGATGAAAACAATGAAAGATTGGAGTTTCTGGGAGATGCTGTCCTTAGTTCTATCATTGCACATTTTTTATTTAGAAAATATCCTTACAAAGACGAAGGTTTTTTAACTGAAATGCGAAGTAAAATGGTTAACAGGCAAAAACTCAATGAGATTGCTGTTAAAATGGGCCTGAAGAAAATTACCATTTACAACAAGCTTGACAATGCTTTAAAAAGCTCTCAAATATTTGGGAACACACTCGAAGCTTTAATTGGTGCCATATTTTTAGATAAAGGATATAAAAAAACACAGCTGTGGGTAGAGCAATACATTATACACAACCACATGTTCACAGATGATTTGGAAGCAATTGAAATAAACATAAAAAATAAATTGTACGGCTGGGCAAATAAAAATGGAAAGCAACTGGAGTTTACAATAGTGACAGAATCTTTTGAAAGTGGCAGGCGGCTTTTTACCATTGGTGCAACCATAGATGGAAAAGTTATTGCAGAAGCAAAAGGGTTCAATAAGAAAGATGCAAGCCAGCTCGCTGCCTTTAAAGCAGTTGAAAGTTTAGGATTATAGTATCGTATTCGGAGAAAAACTGTTGCTCGTTAGTCGTGGGAAGCTTTGCTGTACATGACAATTTTCTACAATTTACTTACAAAATAGAAACGCAAGAGGGGGAGAGGAGATCAACTTAATTTAAACAAAATGAAATTTGGAATACTCGGAAGTGGGAGTTGGGGTACAGCAATAGCAAAAATATTGACTGATAACGATAACACGATCTTTTGGTGGAACCGCAGCGAAGAAGCCATTAAACAATTTAAAATAAAAAGTCATAATCCGCAATACTTAACCGCTGCACGTTTTGATACAAAAAAACTTCATTTAACTACCAATGTAAAGGATGTGATTGACGAGTCCGATACGATCATTATTGCCATTCCATCAGCCTATACAAGTGAGGTGCTGCTTTCGCTGCCTAAAAATATTTTTGAAGGTAAAAAGATAATATCAGCAGTAAAAGGAATTTTGCCACAAGAAAATGAATTGCTGAATGATTTTCTTGAAAAAAACTTCGCCGTAAAAATTGAAAATTATTTTGCGTTGCTTGGCCCTTGCCATGCAGAAGAAGTGGCTGCAGAAAAATTATCGTACTTAACATTTACCGGTGTTGATGAAGACGCTACAGCGCAAATAGCTTCTTATTTTAAAACTGATTATTTAAACACCGTTACCAACAAAGATATTTACGGCGTGCAATATGCTGCAGTATTAAAAAATATTTATGCAGTGGCTGCAGGCATTGCACATGGTTTAGATTACGGCGATAATTTTTTAAGCGTGCTCATTGCAAACAGCGCCGATGAAATGGCGGGCTTTCTCCGCAAAGCAGGCATTATAAATGCCGAAGTTGGTTATATGGAACATGGTAAAAGCCGGTTTGCCAGCAGGCATGCAAATTATGCTGCTTCTGTTTATCTGGGCGATTTGCTCGTTACCTGTTATTCTCTTTTTAGCCGTAACAGAACATTTGGGAACATGATAGGGAAAGGCTACTCGGTAAAAAATGCACAGTTGGAAATGAGCATGGTGGCAGAAGGTTACAATGCCGTAAAATGTATGCACATTATAAACGAAAAAGTAAAATCCGATATGCCTATTGCACAGACCGTCTTCGATATTTTATGGAATGGGCTTGATGCTAAAACCGGCTTTAAGAATATTGAAGAGGGGTTGGTATAATTTGTAATATTGTGCGCCAACTTTAAAACCCTTTTTGTTCAGTAAAAAATAATTACGGTAATTGCCTCGCCGTGTATTGATGATTCACCTTAAATAAATAAATCACCGGCAATTCCATCAGCAAAAAACTTACCCGCCTGTGTGAGCAGTAAATAACCATCTTTTAAAATCAGCCTTTGTGTGTTTATATATTTTTTAGAAGATGTTTCTATGTGTTTCCTCTTTTCTATTCCAAACTGTGTTTCTACATAAGTCATATTAATTCCTTCTTTAGTTCTCAGATTAGTCATCACATATTCATTTATCTGTTGTGCAGGTGTAAGTATTTCTTCCTCATAAGGAATAATATTTCTTTCTATAGATTGTATGTAAAGGCCATTGTTTGCTATATTCCATCTTCTTTTATCAAAACCATTAAAGGAATGGGCAGATGGACCAAAGCCAAAATATGGTTTGCCCTGCCAATAACTGCTGTTGTGCTTGCTTCTGTAGCCGGTTTTTGCAAAACTGCTTATTTCATATTGTTCATAGCCTTGTTGAGCCATCATGTTTAGTAACAAATAAAATTGGTCCGCCTGCCTTTCAGGATCTATTGCTGCACTTTTTTTATTTTTTATGTTATTATCTAAAATTGTTTTGGGCTCCACGGTAAGTGCATAACAGGATATATGTGGGATTTCATTTTGCGCAACAAGTTCAAAATTTCTTTTTAAATCTTCGTTGGTTTGCAAAGGAGAACCATAAATTAAATCGACCGAAAAATTGCTAAATCCCGCTGATTTAATGGCGAAAATGCTTTGTATGGATTGTGCTGCATTGTGTGCCCGGTTCATCCATTTTAATTCATTTTCGTTAAATGATTGTAACCCTACGGACAGCCTGTTGATGCCAACCTTTTTCCAGTCCGCTAAACTGGTTTTATTTACGTCGTCAGGGTTTGCTTCCAGCGTTATTTCTACATTATTTGAAATAATAAATTTTTTTCGCAGGGCACCAAAAATAAATTGTAGTTCGACGCAATCAAGCAAACTCGGCGTACCTCCGCCTATATAAATTGTTTCAATTATTTCATCATCAATAAAGCTGCTGTCTGTTTCAATTTCTTTAATGAGTGCTTTTACAAACGAGGGCTTATTTTTTAGCGAAACAGAAAAATGAAAATTGCAATAGCTGCAGGCTTGTTTGCAAAATGGAATATGAATATAAATACCCGCCAAAGATTTGTAATTTTACTTATTAAAAGATGAATTTTTAGCTTGCAAAAATGAATACCGGTACCCGAATTTTTTTTATGTATATGCCTTTTACATGTATGTTCTGCATGCTTCAGTTTAATGGTATTGCTCAGAAAACTGCCGCAGAAAAAAATTCGGTTACTAACCTCGTTGTACATTACAAAGATAGCGTCAAACAGCCACTGCCCGTTTCAATCAAAACAAGTTTTGCAGGTACAGTTCAGGCAAACAGTTATATAAATACCTTGCCTGCATTATTTGCCGCCAAGGGTTACGTAGTAGCATCCATAGATAGTATGTGGGAAGACGGCAATAATGTACACATAAATTTTTATATTGGTAGGAGATACAGCTGGATTCAATTGCGTGCAAATAATATTGACAAAACGCTGTTGTCGAAAATTGGTTATAGTGCAAAAAACTTTTCAGATAAGCCACTGAATGTACAGGAGGTTGATATGTTAAAAGAGCGTTTGCTTTCTTATTATGAAAACGAAGGCTTTCCATTTGCGGAAGTTTACCTGGATAGCGTTACAATAAACGACGACAAAATAGCTGCAGCGTTAGTGGTAAATACAGGCCTTGTTTATCGTATTGATAGTATAACCAATTATGGCAAATTAAAATTGAACCCTAAATTTCTACAGCGTTATTTAGATATTAGTAACGGCAGTATTTATAACAGAGAGAAATTAAAAGAGGTAGATAAACGGATGCTGGAACTGCCGTATGCACAAACAGAACAGCCATCTACCTTAAATATGCTCGGCTCAGGTTCTATTCTAAATCTTTATGTAAACAATAAAAAAAGCAGCGAGGTGAGTGCCATTTTTGGTTTCTTGCCAGATGCAAACAATACTGGGAAATTACAGGTAACGGGTGATGTAAACCTCGATCTTAAAAATGTATTTGGTGCAGGTGAAAGTTTGTTGTTTAAATACCAGGCACTGCAACCCCAGTCGCCTAGGCTTAACCTTGGCTATGAAAAACCGTATTTTTTAAAATCTCCTTTTGGGCTCGGTTTTTTGTTTGAGCTGTTTAAAAAAGACTCCAGTTTTTTACAGGTGAATACACAACTTGCTCTACAGTTAAATCTTAGTAACAATCAGTCAGGAAAAATTATTGTACAGCGGCAAACCGCAAGTTTATTGCCGGGAGGCGTGGACACAAACGCCATAAAATTTAACAGGCAATTGCCAGTAAACGTTGATGTAAAAGCAGTAAACGCAGGTATAACTTATGATTTTAGAAATACCAATTACAGATTTAATCCTTTAACCGGCAATGATGTTTCCATAACGGCTTTAACGGGTATAAAAAACATTCAAAAAAACAATGATATTCTTTCTCTTAAAACAAATGGGTTTAATTACGAATCATTGTACGATTCCGTAAAATTAAAAAGTTATCAGTTGCGTTTAAAAGTTTCGGCGACTCATTATTTTAAGCTGACAAAATCAAGCACTTTTAAAACTGCGCTAAATACGGGTATTTTTAGCAGCCCAAATATTTTTAGAAACGAAGTGTTTCAAATAGGAGGGTACAGGTTGCTAAGGGGTTTTGATGAAGAAAGTATTTATGCCACAAAGTATGCTGTTTTCACAGCGGAATACAGGTCTCTTCTTGGCCTTAATTCATATTTGTTTGGCTTCGTAGATATTGCGGCCACCAGCGCAAAATACCAAAATATAAGTACCCAGAATTTCTTTACAGGCACAGGCCTTGGTATTGCTTATGAAACCAAAGCGGGTCTTCTTAATTTAAGCCTGGCCTTGGGTAAGCGAAACGAGGTACCATTTAACCTACGACAGGCAACGAAAATACATTTTGGTTATGTAAACTATTTTTAAAATTTAATTTTGGAAACGGTTACGCTTATTTTTGCGCATAATTTTTTTTCTGTGAAATGTTTTGTGTCCTTTGTTTTGTTTTTTATGTTTTTGTCACTAAGTGCCGTCGCTCAGGTGACCGATTCGATGTTACAGACTATTGCAACAACTGACAGATCAGTAACTATTACGCCTGCCTTGGGTATTTACAATAAGCTGCTCGAAGAAAATCTTTTTTTAAACAGCAAAGGCACGCCACAGTCTTTAGCAATTAGCAAAAAAAAGCAACCTGCTCAAGGCTATCTTTTTTACGTATTCGCCATGCTCTTTCTTTTTTTAGGAATATTAAAAACTATTTTCAGCAGGTATTTTACAACTATGTTCAGGGTGTTTTTTAATACTTCTTTGCGGCAAAGCCAGTTAACCGATCAGCTTGGGCAGGCCACTTTGCCCTCTTTGCTTTTCAATTTCTTTTTTGCATTATCTGCAGGTTTGTTTATTTACGTTTTATACGACCACTACAATACAGAAAACAACAAGATCAATTGGTCTTATTTGTTAATCTGCTTCATTGCAGTGGCGGTATGTTACCTTGTAAAATATATTTCTTTGTTGTTAATCGGTTGGCTCACGGGTTATAGGCCTGAAGCTAAAATGTATATATTTTCTGTTTTTTTGTTGAATAAAATAATTAGCCTTGTGTTGCTTCCATTTAGCCTTTTGCTTGCGTTTTGTACAGATAAAATAGCCAGTTTTGTATCGGTTATATCACTTATGTTTTTAGGGCTTCTTTTTATAACAAGGTTTTTTAGGGCTTATGGATTACTAAAGAGTAGATTAAAATTTAATGGCTTTCATTTTATTGTTTATATAGTTGCGCTGGAAATTCTTCCTATATTGCTTATTTACAAATCAGTTATGATATTTTTCGGGATAAATTCGTAATTTCGCACTCTCATAGGAAAATCGATATGGTAAAAAACGCAGAAACGGCTGTTGTTTCATCGGCCAAAAAGGTTAAAAAAATATTGATTGCCCAGGCACAACCAGACGGAGCGAAATCGCCGTATTCCGACGTGGCAAAAAAATACGACGTAGCTGTAGATTATTTCCCTTTTATCGTTATAAACGGCATACCCGCCAAAGATTTTCGCAAACAGAAAATTGATATTTCGGCCCACTCTGCGGTAATATTTACCAGCAGAAATACCATAGATCATTTTTTTAGGATTTGTGAAGAAATGAAAGTTACTGTATCGCAGGATACCAAGTATTTCTGCATTACAGAAGCTGTTGCACTGTATCTACAAAAATTTATTTTATACCGTAAGCGTAAAGTTTTTTACGGTGCGGATGGAACCAATAAAAGTTTGTTTGATGTTATAAACAAACACAAAGAGCACGAAAAGTTTTTATATCCCTGCTCCGAATCTTTTGACAGTGATGTTACCAACTGGCTAAAAAGCCATAATTGTGAGTTTGCCACGCCCGTACTTTACCAAGTTTTAAGCAACGATATAAAACCGGTAATTGCAAAGAATTATGACATTATCTGTTTCTTTACACCCGGCGGTGTAAAAAGTTTTATAGAAAATTTTCCAGGTTACAAGCAAAATGGTGTTCGTTTTGGTGCGTTTGGGCTTAATACACACAAAGCCGCAGAAGATGCAGGACTTACTTTGGATGTGAAAGCACCTATGCCCCAAACGCCCGGCATGGTTAGCGCTTTGGATAAGTACCTGCAAACGACAACCACAAAAAAGAAATAATTCATTCATTGTATTAAATATTTTAAAAAGCCGCTATCAATTTTAGCTGCTTTTTTTATTGCTTAAATTCGCCAAATGAAAAATGAACTTTCAACAGAAACCAGCCCGTATTTGTTGCAGCATGCGCATAACCCCGTGCATTGGCAACCGTGGAGCACCAAAGCTTTGCAATTGGCAGAGGAGCTAGACAAACCAATTTTGGTAAGCATTGGTTACTCGGCCTGCCATTGGTGCCATGTAATGGAAAGGGAAAGTTTTGAAGTGAACGCTACCGCTGCTATAATGAATGAACACTTTATCAATATTAAAATAGACAGGGAAGAAAGACCTGACATTGACCATATTTACATGGATGCTGTGCAGGCAATGACTGGCAGCGGTGGCTGGCCGCTAAATGTTTTTCTTACACCCGAGGGGAAACCTTTTTATGGCGGAACTTATTTTCCGCCGGTAAAAGCATATGGCAGAGCCTCATGGACGGATGTACTTCTCAGCATTGCAGAAGGCTGGAAGAATAACAAAGAAAAAATGCTCGAACAGGCAGAAACCCTTACCAAGCATTTAGAAAAATCTAACAATATTGCACAATTGCAGAATGCTGTAAATCTTGGTGAAGCAAAGGCATTTTTTACCAAAGAAGATTGTAAAACAATAACTGAAAATTTACTTGCCTCAGCAGATACTGTGGAAGGAGGTTTTGGTAAAGCACCTAAATTTCCACAAACCTTCTCTATAAACTGTTTGCTGCAAAGTGCCTATTTTTTAAAAGATGAAAAAGCGCTAGAGCAGGCAGAACTTTCTTTAAACAAAATGTTGAATGGTGGTATTTATGACCAGCTTGCAGGTGGCCTTTGCAGGTACAGTACAGATGGCGAATGGCTTGCACCACACTTTGAAAAAATGCTGTACGATAATGCGCTTTTTATTGTAGCCCTTAGCAATGCCTTTTTGCTTACAAAAAAAGAAGATTATAAAAATGCAGTGCAGCATGTTTGCGCTTTTATAATGAGCGAAATGAAAAACAGCAATGGTGGTTATTATGCTGCTATAGATGCAGATAGTGAGGGAGTAGAAGGTAAATTTTACGTATGGGATAAAGCTGATACTGATAAACTTTTAGGAGATGATGCGGCTTTGTTTAACGATTATTTTGATGTTACCGAAAGCGGAAACTGGGAAGAAAAAAACATACTAAGGGTACTGAGACCTTTGGAGGATGTTGCCGCCTCTTTTAATATGCCTGTGGAGTCTGCAATTTTATTTATAAACCGAGCAAAAAAGAAATTATTAGATGTTAGAAACACAAGGGTTAGACCCGGAACGGACGATAAAATTTTACTCGGTTGGAACGCTCTGCTGCTCACTGCTTTTTGTAAAGCCTATGCTATTTTGCAGGATGATATTTACAAAAATGCTGCTATAGCATTGTATGATTTTATTGAAGAGAAATTTGCAAAAGAAAACAATAGTTACTTTCATACTTATAAAAGTGGCGAAGCAAAATATCCTGCGTTTTTAGATGACTATTCCTATTATGCAGAGGCTTGTATTCACCTACAGGAGATAACGGCCGATGAAAAATATTTACATAATGCAAAAAAAATAACAGAATATGTTTTCGAAAATTTTCACGATAAAAAATCAGGATTTTTCTTTTTTACAGAAGAAAATCAAGAAGATATTATCGTAAGAAAAATTGAAGTATACGACGGTGCAACACCGTCCGCCAACGCAGTTATGGCAAAAAATTTACTGTATCTTTCTCTCGTATTTGACAAAAGAGAATGGCAAGAAAAGGCTGGGTTTATGATAGACTCCCTCAACATTATCATAAAGAAACATCCAGGTTCCTTCGGACTATGGGCCGCTACGGCTATGAACAAAGCAGCGGGAATAAATGAAATCGTTCTTACTAGCAACGATGTGATACCCTCGCTTAAAAATGTGCTGCTTCAATATTTACCAAATAAAGTATTGCAGGCAAATTTTAACATTTCAATAATGCCTTTATTAAAAGATCGGACGATTTTACAAGAATTATCTATATATTTATGCCGAAATTTCACCTGTACCCCTGCTTTAGCTAGTGTAAACGAATTATTGCATGAAATACAGGAGCAAAGTTTTTAACAATTATTAATCACAATATTTTCAAAAAAGAGGCGTTTAATATGATGCACGGGATATTTATTTACAAGAAGAATTAACATTGTCATAGTAAATATGCTGTTTTGTTTAAAAGAATTCTTAATACATTTGCTACCACCCTCAAAGTAAAAAAAAATGAAGAATCGGTTATTGTGTTCCATTGCAGTCGTTT
>JBJXGJ010000248.1:0-2679 GCA_046153805.1 Ferruginibacter sp.
TTCTGTGCAGTATGAACACTTCCCCGCACATTTTTTTCAGTAACAGGGGCCGATGCATTATAATGTGCACTTTGTAACACAGAATCATAAATTGATTGGTGGCACTGTCTGCAACTGGCAGCACCCGCAAAAGATGTTCCTCTTGAATCTGTTGAAGCATTTACATAATTCATGCAGCGGGATAAAACAAAAATTAAAAGCAAGACAGCGATGCTTACAATTGATTTGCGTTGTATCATATATGTAAAGTACTTATTTTTTATAATTGAAATAGAAAGTATGCTTTTCTGTAAAAGATGATAACCACAATCGTTACCAAAAATTGTTTTAACAACTATTTGGTTGTTTACAGAAAGGATTAATTTTTGTTACAGTTTAATAAGATTACCTTCCTCACCTACTGTATGCTCAGTAATTTTTATTATGGTGATCATTCTTTCGTTCTTTCTTGCACATTGGTTCTTATCGTTGTTCTTCCACTCGTTTTTTTTACATCGGTTTGCTTCTCATCAAATGTACACCACCACTAAAAACTGGGAGCGTACCTTTTATATTCTTACATGGTTTGTACAGGGTTCTTCTTTTTTAGTGCCCCGTGCGTATGCGGTTTTGCACAGAATGCATCATGCGTACAGCGATACAGAACAGGATCCACACTCGCCCCATTTTTTTAAAGACGTTTGGCAAATGACCATGCACACGGTTAAAATATTCCGTGGGTTTGTTACAAAAACAAATATGCCCGATCCGCAGTTTACAAAAGAGTACCTACCTATTTGGGATAAGATGGATAAGTTTGGCCACAGTGCTATTACCCGTAGTTTTTTTATACTGGGTTATATTAGCATCTATGTTTTTTTTGCACCAAGTGCCTGGTGGTTTTTGTTATTACCTATTCATTTTTTAATGGGTCCTATACAGGGAGCTATTGTAAATTGGTTTGGTCATAAAATGGGTTATAGAAATTATAAGTTAGACGATCATTCAAAAAACTCAACGCCATGGGGTATTTTATTAATGGGGGAGCTGTTTCAAAACAATCACCACAATCATAAAGAAAATGCAAATTTTGCCCGTAAGTGGTTTGAGTTTGATCTTACTTTTTTTGTAATGCGTGGGTTAAACAGATTGCGTATCATCCGCCTAATACCTCTGACTGCACCAGTAGAAGCTGTGGGTATAGTAAAAATAGTAACGAAAGTACCGCTTGCAGAACCGAACCTTTATTAATCATTCTTGTTATAACTTCTCAACAGTAATAAGAAGTTTCTTTTGCAGATGGATAGCGTGTCTTGTAAAACGATTCTTACTTTATCAGTTTTACAAACATAAAATATGACAGCAATTCTTGTTTTCTTTTTCGTTCACTGGTTTTTGTCTTTATTCTTTCATTCATTTTTTCTGCACAGATATGCCTCTCACCAAATGTACACAGCCAGTAAAGGATGGGAAAAAACATTTTACATCTTAACCTGGTTTGTGCAGGGCTCTTCGTTTTTAGTACCAAGGGCTTATGCCGTTATGCATCGTATGCATCATGAATTTAGTGATACAAAAGAAGATCCGCATTCGCCACACTTTTTTAAAGACATCTGGCAAATGATGAAACATACTTCTAAAATTTTCACTGGGTTTGTTACAGGTAAAAACATACCCGATGCAAAATTTACCCGTGAGTATTTACCGGTATGGGATAAGCTGGACAGGTTTGGCCACAACAATATTACCCGTGCTGCTTTTCTAGTTGGTTATATAGCATTCTATGTTTTTTTTGCACCAAGCATGTGGTGGTATTTATTATTACCCATTCACTTTTTAATGGGGCCAACACAAGGCGCTATTGTAAATTGGTTTGGGCATAAACTGGGTTACAGGAATTATACAATTGAAGACCAATCAAAAAATACAACACCCTGGGGTATTTTATTAATGGGTGAACTGTTTCAAAACAATCACCACAAAGCAAAAGACAATGCCAATTTTGCCCGCCGCTGGTTTGAGTTTGATGCTACATTTTTAATTATGAAAGTGCTGCATGCACTTCATATTATTCGATTAAAGCCGGTGCCGGTAAAATAGAATGGCGACAGTTTGATTCTCCTATTTTCTTCCGGCCTTTGCACCTTAGTGGCAAATGCTTTTTTACATAAGTGTGTAACAAAAAACAGTTTCTGCCTACTTATTTCAAAAAAGAAACTGTTATGACCTCAGAAAAGACAAGTCCAAAAAACATTTCATCGGCGTTTAACCGCTGGCTCTATGGCGGTTTTTTAGTATTTGGAATTTATTTTTTAATTCGTGGAGAAATTATGAACGCAGCTTCAAACTTTGGAATTGCGTTGATCTTTGATCCCTTTGACCAAGCAGTAAAGTGGAACGATAGAAAACCATATCAGCGAATTTGGTTATTTGTACATGTAGCTATTGTGCTGGCATTATTTCTTATAGGGCTATTGAAATAAATACATCAGAGAAGACAAGCCATCAACACTTCATCTAAAAATGTATCTTCTTCTTTTAAGTAAGTAAAATTTTTCATGATGCCTTCTTTTACAAAGCCTGCTTTTTCATATAAGTGAATTGCCCGGTCATTGATTGTGGCTACGCTTAATTCAATTCTTAAAAAATTGTTGTTGCTGGCATAGGTTTTTATTTCTTGCAACATGTTCAATCCATATC
>JBJXGJ010000001.1:0-9175 GCA_046153805.1 Ferruginibacter sp.
GGCTGTCCGAGATAATTTGTAGATTTGTTCATATCAAACTTTATTGTGTTGTAACTACAAAGTTGATAAAGGGTGGTCATAAAACCACCCTTATTTTAGAAAAATTATCTCGGACAACAATAGTTTACTATAATAATAAAATACTTATTTTTCTAAAAATGTAAAAGCGTTTTAAAACCAAATCAAAATTTATTTATGAAGACAATCGGACTTGTAGGCGGAACAGGTTGGGTTTCTACATTGGATTATTACAGGTATTTTAATGAACTTGTTTATAAAAACACCAATGGCGAGTGCACTGCTGAGGTTCTTATTAACTCAGTAAATTACCCTGCCATAGCAAAACTAACGGCTGCCGGCCAATGGCATGAAATTGCAAAAATAATAACAGATGCAGCTATTGCAATGCAGAATGCTGGAGCAGCATGTATCTTATTGGGCGCTAATACCATGCACAATATTGCACCACAGGTAAAGGCAGCTATCGATATTCCATTTATACATATTGCCGAAGAAACAGGAAAGGAAATTTTGAAACAGGGTATAAAAAAAGTTGCTTTGCTAGGTACAAAATATACCATGCAATTGCCCTTTTTTAAAAATGTTTTGGCAAGCATGAATATTGAAACAATTATACCCAATGAAGAAGATATGCTTATCATCAATGATGGCATTTATAAGGAATTATCGTTGGGAATTATTACCAACGAAACAAAGGAAAAGTATTTGCAGATAATGCAAAAGTTACGGCAAAATGGTGCTGAGGGCATTATTTTAGGCTGTACAGAAATCCCCCTGCTTATTAAGGAGAACGATTTTGATTTGCCGCTGTTTGATACCACTTTTATTCATTCAAAAGCTGCGGTGGAATTTTCTTTAGGTTAAAAATAAGTGTAAAAATGTTGAAGGGAAACTGTTGAATAACCCGTTTTTACAAAAGAAAACAGTTTTCATAGACATATAGGTATTTGGTTTTTTAGTCATTGCCAACTTTTAGGCAACTTTTTACACTTTCGAACACGCTAATCCTCTCAACAAAATACCAAGTTTAATCAATACTCAAACAATCATAACCCTTATCTTTGCGCCTTCATAAAAAAATAGAAATATTTTGAAGAAAAACTGGTGGAAAATATTATCCTTTCTATTACTTGTATATACCATAGTAGCAGGTTTTTTACTAAATGTTCCTCGCCTCCCTATTTTAAACGAAACCATCAGAAACATGTATTTCCATGTTTGTATGTGGTTCGCAATGATGGTTCTCTTTATTTTAAGTGCTATTTACAGCATAAGGTATCTACGCAATTTTAGCCATCGGTACGATATATATGCGTCAAGTTATGCAGCACTTGGTTGCGTTTTTGGTTTACTTGGTTACAGCACGGGTGTTGAATGGGTGTCAGTTACCTGGGTTACAGATCAGGGGCAATCGTTTGCAAGTGTATTAAAAGAACCCAAACTTATAGGTGCGGCAATTGCATTGCTTATTTATGGAGCTTACTTCGTTTTAAGAGGGTCGTTTACAGATATGGATAAGCGGTCTCGTGTTAGCGCCGTGTACAATATTTTTGCTTTTGCCATGTTATTCCCTTCTATATGGATTATTCCACGCCTCGTAGGAAGCCTTCACCCTGGTGCGCCAGGCAGCGAAAGTGGAAACCCTGCGTTGGATAAAAATGATATGGATATTGGCATGAGAGTCATTTTTTATCCTGCCGTAATAGGCTGGACCTTACTTGGCGTGTGGATTGCGACAATAAAAATAAGGATACAGTTACTAAAAGATAAAAGTATATTAAATGTATAAATACAAGGTGCTTATTACCCGTTTTACCATCTTACTTGCTTCAATGTTTGTGAGTACGTTTTCGTTAGCACAGGCCAAAGAGGTTGAAATGGCTGATACCATGAGAAGCAATGGCAAAATATATATTGTAGTAGCTGTGTGCCTTACTATTTTGGTAGGGCTTTTCCTATATATTTTTTCTTTGGACAGGAAATTATCAAAGGCAGAGAAAGAAGTTTAAATATTGTTCATTTTAATCAACAATTAATAAGTAATTACCTATACTTTTATATAAACAACAATCGCAAATAAAAACAAATTTATGAGTTCAAATCAAAATTATAGCTTCTTTCAAAGTGTTGAAAGGAGCTTTGACAAAGCTGCAAAATTTACCAAGTTTGACCATGGCATTCTTGAGCAGATAAAAGCATGTAACAGCGTGTATCAAATGCGTTTTCCATTAAAAAGAGATGATGGATCTATCGAAGTAATTGAAGCCTACCGTGTGCAACACAGTCACCATAAAACACCGTGTAAAGGGGGTATTCGTTTTAGCGACGAGGTAAACCAAGATGAAGTAATGGCCCTTGCCTCGCTTATGACCTACAAATGTGCTATTGTAAATGTTCCGTTTGGTGGTGGTAAAGGGGGTATAAAAATAAACCCTAAAAATTATTCAGTTTACGAGCTGGAAAAAATTACGCGTCGTTACACAGCAGAACTTGTAAAGAAGAATTTTATCGGTCCCGGCATAGATGTACCTGCACCAGATTATGGAACCGGCGCCAGAGAAATGAGTTGGATAGTAGATACTTACCAGTCTTTAAAGCCAGGCGAAATTGATGCCGCCGGTTGCGTAACAGGAAAGCCCGTAACACAGGGGGGTGTTCGTGGTCGTACTGAGGCAACAGGTCTTGGTGTTTATTTTGGAATACGTGAAGTATGTAACATGCCCGAGGTTATGAAAAAGCAAGGACTTGAAATTGGAATAAAGAATAAGACTGTTATTGTTCAGGGCTTGGGTAACGTAGGATACCATTCAGCAAAATTCTTTAGAGAAGGTGGTGCTAAAGTGATCGCATTGGCAGAATACGAAGGAGCTATAATGAATGCAGATGGATTGAATGAGGAAGATGTTTTTCAACATAGAAAAGCAACTGGTTCTATTTTAAATTTTCCTGGTGCAACCAATCTGGCAAAGAATACAGATGCTTTGGAGCTTGAATGTGATATTCTTATTCCTGCTGCATTGGAAAACGTAATTAATGGCGAAAATGCACCGAGAGTAAAAGCGAAAATAATCGGAGAAGCAGCCAATGGTCCTTGTACACCCGAGGCTGATGAAGTGTTTCAGCAAAAAGGAATTCTCTGTGTGCCGGATATGTACTTAAATGCAGGTGGCGTAACGGTAAGTTATTTCGAGTGGCTAAAAAACCTAAGTCACGTGCGTTATGGCCGTATGGAAAAGCGTTTTACAGAAAATTTAAATTCGCATATCCTATCACAAATGGAAGGCCTTACTGGTAAAAAAGTAAATGACAGCGAGCGTGCATTTATTTTGCATGGGCCTGAAGAAGTAGATCTTGTACATAGTGGTTTAGAAGAAAGTATGATAGCTGCAACAAGAGAAATTATGGAAATTTGGTTAAGCAATCCTGAAATTCCGGACATGAGAACAGCAGCCTACGTAAACGCAATAAACAAAGTTGCAACAAGCTACGGCGAGTTAGGAATTTTCCCATAATATTTTTTATAATTAATGTTTAAAGCCCCTGGTATTTTACTTGGGGCTTTTAGCTTTATATCATTTTTCAGCTTTTGTTCGGCGTACGCCGGCTGCGGTGTTTTTAGTACAAATATGCCTGCGGCATTTGTACTAAAAACACTACCCTTTGTATGCCGCAGCCCTTCAACGGCTATCATTGTTCAGCTTTTATTATGTTTTATTACAGGGAATTTTAATGCTAATTGCAAATAGCAAAATGTAATCCTAATGGTTATTATTTTTTCACAAGTTTCGGGTCGTCACATTAACGATTCAACCATACATTTGGGCTAAATAATAAAAAATGTATTCTCAGAACGAAACAGATTTTAGCAGGATAGCAGAGGCAATTTATTTTATTAAGAATAATTTTATCGCACAACCAAGCCTGGAAGAAATTGCACAACATGTGCATGTTAGTCCATCGCATTTTCAAAAAATGTTTATTGAATGGGCCGGTGTAAGTCCTAAAAAATTCCTGCAATACATTTCTATAAATTATGCAAAATCAAAATTGAGAAACGAACAGACAACACTCTTTGATGCGGCTTTAGAAACAGGATTGTCCAGCACGGGAAGGTTGCACGATTTGTTCATTAATATAGAAGGGATGACACCCGGTGAGTATAAAAACGGTGGAGAAAATCTAACGATAAGATACAGTTACGACGAAAGTATATTTGGAAAAATAATAACAGCAGCAACCGCAAAAGGTATTTGCTACATGGCTTTTTTTGAAAAGGAAGATGTTGCATTAAGCATTCTTGTAAAATCATTTCCCAATGCTTTTTTTATGGAGGAAGAAAACCATTTTCAGGCAACTATTTCAAAAATATTTTCCAAAGATGGTGCTTCTTTAGAAAAAATAAAATTGCATTTAAAAGGAACTCCGTTTCAACTAAAAGTATGGGAAACACTGCTCACCATTCCTTTTGGTGGATTGGTTACTTATGGCTCAATTTCTGATAAAATAGACAGCCCAAAAGCGGCAAGGGCTGTGGGCTCAGCTATTGGCAAAAATCCAGTAGCATTTTTAATACCCTGCCACAGAGTTATACAATCTACAGGGCTATTTGGCAGCTACATGTGGGGAGAAAAGCGAAAAACTGCCATCATTGGTTGGGAGGCGGTGAAGGCAGAAGGAATCGTGGATTAGGAATTGGACACGACGCACATGTTTTGTCACAATTGACAATTGACTATTCACTATTCACACAAAGGCATCTCAAAAACCTCCACAAAAGCATTTTCTTTTTTTTCAAAAGCTGCACAATAGTTTCCATTAGTTACCACCATAAAAGGAGCCTTTATAGCAGCGTTGTAATTTAAGACCTGTCGCAAAGTACTTTCAGCCAGTGGTACATTCATTTCTTTGCACTCAACAATCATATAAGGCAAGGCATTTTTATAAACGACAATATCAAAACGTTTTTTTACTTCACTTATTTGTAATTTTTTTTCAACGGCAATTAAAGCAGCGGGGTAATGTAGCGTGTGAATTAAGTAGAGCAAGAAATTTTGCCTCACCCATTCTTCAGGCGTTATTGCAAACCATCGCCGGCGAATACTACAAAAGATAGTGTCCTTGGCATTCTCGGTTTTTATGATAGGTTTTGTATCAGGATATTCAATTTTAATCATACGCTGTAAATGTAGTAAACAAAATAAGTATTTTTCAAGATTGCCTTATTATACCAATAGTGTAGTTTTAGGTTAAAAATAAAAACCGTATTTTTAAACGAATTTTAAACGTATGAAATCAAAAGAAGAAATAGTAGATAATTGGTTACCGAGGTACACCGGACAGGCACTAAAAGACTTTGGAGAGTATATTTTGCTTACCAATTTTAGCAATTATGTTACCATGTTTGCACGATGGAATAATGTAGAAATTGTGGGGGTCGATAAGCCAATGCAATGTGCAACTGCTAGCAATATTACAATTATAAATTTTGGTATGGGTAGCCCCGGTGCTGCTACCATTATGGATTTACTTACGGCCATAAAGCCTGAAGCTGTATTGTTTTTAGGTAAGTGCGGCGGCCTAAAAAAGCGCAATAAAATAGGCGATTTAATATTGCCGATAGCAGCAATAAGGGGCGAAGGTACCAGCAACGATTATTTGCCTGCCGAAGTGCCGGCATTGCCTGCGTTTGCGTTACAAAAAGCAATATCTACAACTATCAGAGATTACGAAGCCGATTACTGGACGGGGGTTTGTTACACCACCAACCGCAGGGTTTGGGAGCACGACGATGTGTTTAAAGAGTACCTAAAAAAAGTACGTGCCTACGCAATTGATATGGAGACCGCCACCATTTTTACAGTAGGTTTTTTCAATAAAATACCCACAGGTGCACTATTATTGGTTAGCGATAGCCCAATGGTACCCGAAGGTGTAAAAACCGAAGCAAGCGATAAAGCTGTAACCTCAAACTTTGTAGAGCGTCATTTGAAAATTGGTATCGACTCGTTAAAGCAGTTAATAAATAATGGACTTACAGTCAAGCATTTGAAATTTTAAAATTTTGACCATGTTGCCATTGGTGCAAATAAAAAATTTGAGGATTTCATTTGCCCAGGATGAAATAATTTCAGATGTTGTTAAAAATATTTCTTTCGATATTCCAAGTGCTAAAATAACAGCATTAATAGGCGAAAGCGGTTCAGGGAAATCTGTAACCGCTTTGTCGTTTTTAAAATTGTTGCCAGATGCGTCTAGCATAAGCGGAGAAATGCTTTTTAGCGAAGATGGAACAAATGCAGAAAATTTACTTTTATTATCCCGGGAAAAAATGCGAGAACTCCGTGGCAATAAAATCGCCATGATTTTTCAGGAACCCATGACATCGTTAAACCCAGTGCACACTTGTGGCGCTCAGGTGATGGAGGCTTTGATGGTGCATAAAAAAATAAGCAAAGCAGCTGCAAAAGATGCAGCAATAGAATTGTTTAAAAAGGTAGAATTGCCTGTGCCTAGGCAAATGATTAACCGCTATCCGCACGAAATTAGTGGTGGGCAAAAACAGCGGGTGATGATAGCAATGGCAATGAGTTGCGACCCGGCATTTCTTATTGCTGATGAGCCTACAACTGCGTTGGATGTGAGGGTGCAAAAAAATATTTTATTGTTGCTAAAAAAACTCCAAGCTGAAAATGGAATGGGTATTTTATTGATTACCCATGATCTTTCATTGGTTGCAGATGTGGCAGATGAAATAGCTGTGATGTACAAAGGTGAATTAGTTGAAACCGGGAAGGCAAATATTGTTTTAACCCAGCCTCAACATTTATATACAAAAGCTTTGCTTGCCTGTAAGCCGTCCGGCGAAAAGAAAGGGAAAAAATTGAGCATCGTGGCGGATGTGTTAAACGGAAATAACATCGACGAAAAGGTTTTACTGAACAGTACTTCATCTTCATCAACCCAAACAGTTTTAAAAGTTGAAAACCTACATGTAAAATTTGCTGCAGCAAAAAATATGTTTGGGAGAGTAACAGAATATTTTAACGCTGTAGATGATGTAAGTTTTACCGTAAATAAAAATGAAACGGTAGGTTTGGTAGGGGAGAGTGGTTGTGGTAAAACAACTTTGGGAAGAGCCATTTTAGGATTGATAAAGCCTGCAGCCGGCAATATTATTTTTAATGATAAAAATATTGCTTCTTACAACGAAAGGGAGATGCGGGTTGTACGCAAAGAATTACAAATCGTTTTTCAAGATCCGTACGGTTCTTTAAACCCCAGGCTGAGTATTGGCGATGCTATAGTGGAACCAATAAAAGTGCACTATCCACATATAAATAAAAATACCCGAAAAGAAAAAGCTATTCATTTGTTGGAGGAGGTAAATATGGGAGCAGATTCTTTCAACAGATATCCACACCAATTTAGTGGCGGGCAGCGGCAGCGAATATGTATTGCCCGTGCTTTGGCACTCGAACCCAATTTTTTAATTTTTGATGAAAGTGTGTCGGCACTTGATGTAAGCGTGCAGGCGCAGGTATTAAATTTAATAAACGATTTAAAAGCCCGGTATAATTTTACTTCTATCTTTATTTCGCACGACCTTTCTGTTATACACTATATCAGCGATAGGGTAATGGTAATGCACAACGGCAAAATAATTGAACAGAATACAGCAGATGAAATATTTTATCATCCAAAAGAAAATTATACCAAAGAATTACTAAATGCTGTATCAGGTATAAAATTTGCGCTATAAAATTGATGTTAAAAACGTACCTTCGCCCACTTTAATAAAATCATGCCGTAACATGGTAAGCGCCTTTTTAATAAAAACGAAGGCTTATTCTAAGCAGAAATAGATGCTGCACGGCGTGTAATAACAATTTAAAAATTATATTACTGCATGAAATTATCTCAGTTTACTTTCGACCTCCCACTTAACCTTATTGCACAAAACCCCGCCAAGCGCAGAGAAGATAGCCGCATGATGGTAATAAACCGCAAAACGGGCAATATTGAAAACAAACACTTTAACGATATACAGGAATACTTTGATGACAAAGATGTATTTGTTGTAAACAATACAAAGGTTTTTCCTGCACGTATGTATGGTCGTAAAGAAAAAACAGGTGCTAAAATTGAAGTTTTTTTATTGCGTGAACTGAACAGACCAAACAAATTATGGGATGTAATTGTGGACCCTGCCCGTAAAATACGTGTAGGTAACAAATTGTATTTTGGGGAAAATGATGAACTTGTAGCGGAAGTAATTGATAACACAACAAGCCGTGGCAGAACAATCCGTTTTTTATGGGATGGTACCGATGAAGAATTTAGAACCATGCTTGATTTTATGGGCGAAACGCCTTTACCAAAGTACATAAAGCGCAAGCCCGAAGAAGAAGACAAAGAAAGATACCAGACTGTTTATGCAAAGCATGAAGGTGCTGTGGCGGCGCCAACCGCGGGTTTACACCTTAGTAAAGAACTTATTAAAAGGTTAGAAATTAAAGGTGTTCGTTTTGCAGAAGTTACACTTCATACAGGTTTAGGAACTTTTAGACCAATTGAAGTAGAAGACCTTAGCAAACATAAAATGGATGCTGAATATTACAAAATAGATGAAACAGCCTGCGGAATTGTAAATAAAGCAAGAGAAAAGAACAATAGAATTTGCAGTATTGGTACTACTACCATGCGTGCAATGGAAACTTCTTACACGGCACAACACATGCTAAAGCCGTCTGAAGGGTGGACAAACAACTTCATTCATCCTCCTTACAATTTTAATATTGCTGATTCACTGGTTACTAATTTTCATTTACCCAAAACGAGCTTATTAATTATGGCTTGTGCTTTTGCAGGTTACGATTTAATGATGGAAGCTTACAAAAAAGCTATAAAAGACAAATACCGCTTTTTCAGCTATGGAGATGCTATGTTGATTATCTAATTGGTTGATTATGATTTTATAAAAGCATTCCTTAGGGGGTGCTTTTTTTACGTGTGTCAGGCATGTTCATTAGCTCTAGGGTGGAAGTCCCGAACGAGAGTTGCAGTACTTATCGTTAGCCAATTGCAAGGGTGTCGTAGGTGACTACGAATCTGAAGGAAGCAGGCGGCAAATATTCGAGCCTACGAACAGAAACTT
>JBJXGJ010000112.1:0-6928 GCA_046153805.1 Ferruginibacter sp.
GTAGCCTGGCCAAAGGGTCACCTAGTTGGGTAAGTTTTTGTAAACGAAAATCTTCATCAAAAAAACCAATAGCCTTGCTGCGTTTAAATTTTTTCATACTGAAATATACACCACAATTATATAATAATCAAATTATTACATATATTTATTAATATAACTTATGTGGGTTTAGTTTTTAGAGATGCCCTTAAGTGTGTTAAAAATTTAAACAATTCCAAAAATCCCGTCAGCGGTTGAAAACCCTAGCAGCGGTTTGTATAAAATTATATGTGCTATTAAACAGTTCACTGAGCTTGAAGCCGTCGTTAGAGTTTGCGTTCATTAAAGGTTTCCTCTTGCATCTTGCTCTCTCTCCAAGGCTTCAAACAAGGCTTTAAAATTTCCTTTCCCGAAGCTTTTGGCACCTTTGCGCTGGATTATTTCAAAAAATAAGGTCGGCCTGTCTTGTAATGGCTTGCTAAAGATCTGTAACAAATACCCTTCCTCATCCCTGTCTATTAAAATACCCAGCTTTTGTAGAGGTGCAAGGTCTTCGTCTATCTTCCCTACCCTATCCAGTACATCAGCATAATAGCTTGCAGGAATTTTTAAAAACTCTACTCCCCTGCTTTGCAAATCTGTTACTGTAGCCACGATATCGGCTGTTGCAATAGCCACATGCTGCACGCCTTCTCCATTGTAAAAATCCAGGTATTCCTCTACCTGGCTTTTTCTCTTCCCTTCTGCAGGCTCGTTAATAGGAAATTTTACATACCCATTTCCATTGCTCATTACCTTGCTCATTAACGCTGAATATTCTGTTGAAATATCATTGTCATCAAAACTTAAAATATTTTTAAAGCCCATCACTTCTTCATAAAATTTAACCCAAGGGTTCATTTGATTCCAGCCAACATTCCCTACACAATGATCTACGTATAACAAACCGGTGGACGCTGGGTTGTAAACACTTTCCATTTTTCTAAAACCGGGCATAAATACGCCAGTGTAGCTTTTTCTTTCTATAAAAAGATGCACGGTTTCCCCATAAGTATGTATGCCGCTGATAATAACTTCTCCATTATCGTCCTTTAGTGTTTTAGGTTTCATGTAACTTTTGCCACCACGGCTTGTTGTTTGTTGCCATGCATCGGCAGCGTCTTCTACCATAAGCGCAAGTACTTTTACCCCATCGCCATGTTTACTTACATGTGCAGAAATTTCATGGTGTTCTCTCAACGCCGTTGTGAGTACGAACGTGAGTTTATTTTGGCGAAGAACGTAGCTCACCCTATCCATCAAACCCGTTTCTGGTCCTGCATAAGCAAGGCTTTTAAAACCAAACGCCGTCTTGTAAAAATGTGCAGCCTGTTTGGCATTTCCCACATAAAATTCTACATAATCTGTACCCATTAATGGTAGAAAATCGGCCGAAGCTGAAATATTATCCTGCGTAATTGTTGCTGTATTTTCCATATATTTTTTTAGCGTGGCAATACATCATTAGTTGCTGCATTGTTGGCATTTTTTTTAATTGATTTTTAGAGAAACAAGATGGGAAGACTTCATTAACCTCTTCAATGCCTGATTAGTGTTCGTGCATGATGACATCTAAATCATACATAAAAAGAATCTTATTTTACGCCATCCATAGCAAGCACTTCCATCAACAGGTTGTAGTTGGTGCGCTTGTCGTTAAATATTTTATGAGCGTAGTCGGGGGTCATTACCAACAAATTTAAACATTTCGATTGTATAAATTAAAATAAAAAGAGAGACCGTTACAGCCTCTCTTTACTTTCCACAATTTTCTTCTATAAAAATAACTTCTATTTATTCGGATCCAACGCCTTCTCAATTCTCCTGCTCATGTCTTTTAAATGATACTTCGTCATTTGGTCTGCCGATGTATTTGCTGCTATACTAATTTCGCTTTTAAGAGCTGTAAGATGTGCCCGTACAGAACTTTGTACATCTACAAAATCATTATCAGGCGACAGTCCAGCACCGCCGCGGCCAATAACAAGTCCTTCGGCTGCTCTTACCGGAGGCGGATTTAATAGCAGGTCCATTTTATCAATATATGTTTGTTGCAATTGTCTGCGATATATATCTATCGATTGGTGAGCTGGTAATTCACTCCAAACACCTTTCTTTAGATCTGTCAGCATTTCTGGTATCGTATAAGTTTCAGCCCCAGGAAAAGTAGCTGCCTGCACAAGATGGTTAAGTGTAGTTGCCCTAAATAAATTACTGATTATACCTTCCTGCAAATCACCAATTACCTGCAAGCCATTCTTACCAGTTTTTGCAAAAATATCATTATTGATAAGCCACTCAGGCGTTTTAAATAAATTTTGATTTAAGTAGTAAACCGCTTCCTTTTGTTTTGCTTTAGCAACTGTTTCAAACACAACGCCTGGTTCCTCGGTAACTTTTGGTGTTTTCATTATACCGCCAATTGTCCTCAATACATGGTTGTTGTAACGGTTAAACTGGGTAGTAACCTCTCCATACATCATTTCCAGGTTTGAATAATCTTCGTTGGCCTCTTTTGTCCACTCATTTAAATTCGGTATTATTCTTTTTAAATTTCTAATCCCATACAAACTTCCCTTTACAGCATCATCTCCTACCTGTTCCGACTGGTTGCGAGGATCATCTCTGTTACCTTCACCATCGCCAAACCAATTTCTTTTGTTCTTCATTTTTTCCATCACCCATTTGTTCACAGAAGCTTTTTCTGCTGTAGGGCTGCTGTATTCCATAAACCTGCGGTATCCCCATTCAATTGCCCAATCATCGTAGTCGCCAATGCGTGGGAAAATACCTTTGGGACCAATGTTATCTTCCGGCTGTGCTACATAATTAAAACGGGCATAATCCATTATTGATGGTGTATGTCCATTTGCTTCCACCCAAGCCTTATCTCTTAACTTTTCTACAGGTACAGTAGAGGACGAGCCAAAATTATGTCTTAACCCAAGCGTGTGTCCTACTTCGTGCGAAGAAACAAAACGGATAAGTTGTCCCATTAGCTCATCATCAAAAACCATTTTTCTTGCACGTACATCATTGGGTGCAGCCTGCACAAAATACCAGTTGCGTATAAGCTGCATTACATTGTGGTACCAGTTGATATGGCTTTCCATTATTTCGCCACTGCGTGGGTCGGCAATGCTTGGACCGCTTGCATTTGGTATGGTAGATGGTTTGTAAACGATGGCCGAAAAACGGGCATCTTCAAGGCTCCACTCAGGATTTTCAGCTTTTGTTGGTGCTCTTTGTGCAAAAATTGCATTTTTAAAACCTGCCTTTTTAAAGGCTGCCTGCCAGTCGTTCACACCTTCAATAAGATACGGAACCCATTTTGCAGGCGTTGCAGGATCTATGTAAAAAATGATTGGCTTTTTAGGTTCTACAAGTTCGCCTCTCTTGTATTTTTCCATATCCTCTTCCTTGGGTTCCAAGCGCCAGCGCTTAATAATAGAGATTCTCTTTACACCCTGCGGGTTTAAATCGAAGTCAGTATAACCAACATTAAAATAACCAATACGGGAATCGTAATAACGAGACTGCATGGGGCTTTGAGGCAACAATACAAGAGAACTGTTTAGCTCAAGTGTTACATTTCCACTTGTTGCGGCTGTAGGAGAACTTGCATAAGTTTTTACCGTTACGAATTCCAGATTTATTGGAAAACTTTTTACGCCCACAACATAAGATTTATCTTTTTGAATGGCAGAAAGATTTGCCCTTTTTTTGGTTGCACCATTTAAGAAAAACAAATCATTATCGCCATTCACCATATCAGTTACATCAATAACTATTGCCGAGGAATCTTTTGAAAAAGCTTTAATATCAAACGCAAATTCAATTGGCTGTATGTTTGAATTATTTACCGAAGTAAACATAGGCGATGTGGAATCTTTTGTATACTCTGCATAAGAAATAGTACGCAAAAATACATTCTCATTCGGACCATTTTCAAACCAGATCACATTTTGCCCAATATCATCCCCGGCATAAGACAACCCAGAATTTCTTCCTGCAGAAGGTGCTTTTGAAATTCTGTTCACAACAAGAATTTCCCTTTTTAATAAATTTTTTGGTATTTCAAAAAAGTATTTATCATCCAGAAAATGAACTTTAAACATTCCATCATCTGTTTTTGCTTTTGCGGTAATAACCTCACTGTATGGTTTTGGCCCTTTTACTACCAGTTTTGGTTTAACCGATTTAGACGTATCTGTAGTGGCAGTATCTGTAGCAGCTCGGTTTGATCTCTGCGCTGAAACCGCACCTGATACAAATAATAAAACCGCAAATAATAAAGACCCTTTTGTAGTTAATTTCATTGACGTTGGTTTAGTAATAATTATTTAATGTACAATGATAATTAAAATTGTGGCGATAATATCAACATTTAAATAAAACAGTAAGTGTGTTTCTTATCTTTGAGTTTATGACGAAAGCTGGAATACTTGGCGGCGGCCAACTTGGTAGAATGTTGCTCCAGGCAGCCATAAATTATCCTGTTGAAACCTTTGTTTTAGAGAGCGATCTTCAATGCCCAGCAGCGCATCTTTGCCATCATTTTACAAAAGGGGATATTACCAATTTTAATGACGTGTACAATTTTGGCAAAGGGCTCGATGTGCTCACTATTGAAATAGAAAGTGTAAATGAAGATGCTCTCGAAAAGCTGGAGGCAGAAGGCATAAAAATTTTTCCAAACGTAGCTGCGCTCAAAATCATTAAAAGCAAGATTCTTCAAAAAGAATTTTACAAATCGATTGAGGTACCTTCAGGTGCATTTGTGGTTACCAACAGCAAAGCAGATCTCCTACAACACAAAAATTTTTTACCGGCGGTGCATAAAATTGGAAAAGGTGGTTACGATGGCAGAGGCGTTACATTGATGCACACCGAAAATGATTTTGAAGCAGGCTTTGATGTACCCGCAGTCCTCGAAAAAATGGTTGATATAAAGAAGGAACTCTCCATGATTATTGCAGTGAGCCAAACCGGAGAAACTGTTATTTACGAACCGGTAGATATGGTGATGGACCAGCGGTTAAATCTATTAAACTACCAGATATGCCCGGCAGTAATTCCAGAAAAGCTGATGTGGAAAGCAGAAGCCGTAGCACTAAAAGTTGTAAAAGAATTGAAAAGTGCAGGCATTTTTGCCGTCGAACTTTTTTCAGATAAAGATGATAATATTTTTGTAAACGAAACGGCACCGCGGGTACACAACAGCGGTCACCATAGCATTGAAGCCTGTTACAGCAGCCAGTTTGATATGTTGTGGCGGGTTATGCTGGGTTACCCGCTTGGAAACACCGATCATATTTTACCTGCAGCCATAGTAAACCTTGTGGGCGAAGAAAACCATACCGGCGATGCTTTTTACGAAGGGTTAAAAGAAGTACTTGCTATGGACAATGTGTTTGTACATATTTACGGTAAAAAAATAACAAAGCCCGGCAGAAAAATGGGGCATGTTACCATTTTAAGCAATGAGCCACAAGAGTTATTGCACAAAGCAAATCAAATAAAAGCATTGTTGAAAGTGGTGAGTGGGAAGTAGCAAGTGGTGAGTGGCGAGTGGGAAGTAGCAAGTGGTGAGTGGTGAGTGGGAAGTAGCAAGTGGTGAGTGGGAAGTAGGCAAAGGAATTGGGATTTAGGGATTTGGAATAGAAATTCGAAAATGGAGTGCAAACCCAATTCGTAATTTGAAATTCGCAGTTCGTAAAATATTAAGATTGATCATTCACAATTTAAACACAAATGGATTTTTTACAAACATTAAAAATTAGTGCCAATAATAAAGGCGTATCTACCGGGCTTAACTGGATAAAATCCAAAGGCGAGAAAATAACATCTTACTCTCCGGTAGATGGAGCAATCATAGGAACAGTGATGGGTGCAGACAGAGAAGCTTATGATACCGTTGTAAAAAAAGCGCAGGAAGCATTTGCTGAATGGCGGTTGTGGCCAGCACCAAAGCGCGGCGAAATTGTGCGCCTTGTAGGCATGGAATTAAGAAAACTTAAAACAGAACTTGGTACTCTGGTAAGTTATGAAATGGGTAAAAGTCTTCAGGAAGGCATGGGCGAAGTGCAGGAGATGATTGACATTTGCGATTTTGCTGTAGGCCTATCTCGACAGTTACATGGTACGACCATGCATAGTGAAAGACCTGGGCATAGAATGTACGACCAGTACCACCCACTTGGTATTGTAGGGATTATTTCTGCCTTTAATTTTCCGGTGGCAGTATGGAGCTGGAACAGCATGTTGGCATGGGTTTGCGGCGATGTTACCATTTGGAAACCAAGCGAAAAAACGCCACTTTGTGGTGTTGCCTGCCAGCAAATTATACAGTCGGTTTTTAAACAAAACAACGTACCCGAAGGTGTTTGTGGTCTTGTAAGCGGCGGCAGAAGTGTAGGCGAATGGATGAGCGCCGATAACCGTATTCCGCTGGTAAGTGCAACCGGAAGTACACGTATGGGCAAGGCTGTGGGTGCTGTTGTAGGCGAAAGACTTGCCCGCAGTTTATTGGAACTGGGTGGTAACAATGCCATCATAATTTCTAACGAAGCTGATATTAATATTGCCATTACCGCAGCGGTTTTTGGTGCGGTGGGTACAGCCGGGCAGCGTTGCACCACTACACGCAGGCTCATCATACATGAAAAAATTTACAACAAGTTTAAAGAGCGTTTGGTAAACGCTTATGCGCAGTTAAAAATAGGTAACCCATTAAATGAAAAAATGCATGTGGGCCCATTGATTGATAAAGATGCTGTAAATAATTATCTAAATGCAGTTGCAAAATGTAAGGAAGAAGGGGGAAATTTTATTGTAGAGCCGGGTGTTTTAATAGGAAAAGCCTTTGAGAGTGGCTGTTATGTAAAACCTTGCGTAGCAGAAGCAAAAA
>JBJXGJ010000029.1:0-3381 GCA_046153805.1 Ferruginibacter sp.
AACGCATCATCAACCAGCTTGTTAAATTCATTTTTGCCAATGGCTTTATAACTAAGATGCAATCTCCCTTCAAATGCCGGGAAATCAATATTCACCCAATAATCATTTTCGGGTTTGTCGTCAAAAAAGGTACTGTCTTTTATTACATTTCCGTAAACAGGATACTCAAACGTATAAGGATATCCGGGCTTATCAAAAAGCAAATACTTTTTTTGCGGCAGTTCAATGGCGAAATACCCTTTTGGCTTGGGTATTGAATCTGAATTACAGGAATAAGTAAAAACAAGAAGTAATGAAGCGGCGAAAAAACAGATGCATGCTTTCAACAGTTGCATATTTTATTTGGTTGGTTTGATAGTTACTTTCACTTTTTCAATTCTATTGCGGCTTACTTCTATTACTGTAAACATAAAATCGCCCACTTCTACTATATCATTTGTTTTGGGCAGTCGTTCTGCAAGTTCTAATACCAGCCCTGCTAAAGACTCACTTTCGCCTCTTACTTTTTCAAAAGTTTCAAGCGACAGGTTCATAGTTTTACATACATCATGAATTACTGTTTTGCCTTCAAACAAATAATTGAAGTCGTCTAATTTTTTGTTGATGGTATCTTCTTCATCAAACTCGTCTTTTATTTCTCCAATAATTTCTTCTAATATATCTTCCATGGTTACAATACCGCTGGTGCCTCCAAACTCATCTACCACCACGGCAAAGTGCATGCGTTTTTGCTGAAACTCCTTGAGTAAATCATCTATCAGTTTTTGCTCAGGCACAAAAAAAGGAGCCCTCATTAAATGGTGCCAGTTGTAATGATCTGCTTCATCAATGTACTGTAATAAATCTTTTGTTTGAATGGTGCCAACCACTTCATCTAAAGTTTGTTTGTAAACAGGCAAGCGGCTGTAATGCAACTCTTCAACCCGTTTAATAATATCAGCAAACGATGCGTTGAATTCAATACCACTTACATCTAACCGGGAACGCATAATTTGTTTAACTGTTATATTGCTAAACTTTTGTATGCCTTTCAGGATTTTTTTTTCTTCAATTGTTGCTTCTTCTTCACTCATTAAGTCAATTGCATAATCCAGCTCATCTGCTTTTAAGGTTGATGTTTGATATTTAGTTAATCTTTTTTCTATTCCGTCAGAGTAACCGGCCAGCCATTGACCTATTGATTTAAAAATTGGTAACACTATAGAATCAACCCACCACCCGGCAAGAAAAGCAAAATATAAGTTGTTGTGGGATGCCCATACTTTTGGCAATATTTCACAAAACAATAAAATGATTGCTGTTATTGCAAATGCCTTTATAGTAAACTCTGCCCAGAATAACTGATGCTTGTGCAAATCAAACAAATCATCAATTAAAAAATTGGAGATAAGGATAATACCGAGATTAAAAAAGGTATTAGCCGTTAATAAACTGCCCATTAAAACCTTGGGCTCTTCTAATAAATTTATTACACGCCTTGCTGCATCATCCGGCTTTGTTTTGAGCATATTAATATCCTTGTACTGCAAAGAGAAAAAAGCAACTTCAGAGCCACTCACAATAAAAGAAAAAAACATCAGCACAAGAAACAGTATTACCAGCACAGGTAAGCCTTGGCCTGCAATAAGCAGCAGTAGCGGTTTTAAAAACAAAAGAAAAGAAAAATGATACAACAAGTAATCCAATGCAAATGGTTTTAATAAACAATAACCCTATCGCAAAAATAGGGTTTCAGGCGGCAATGATTTAAAAAGGTAAATCATCGGCAGGTTCTCCAATGGGAGGCAGGTCGTCTGTATAACCGCCGGGTGTATCATGCTGCTCGGGTTTTGTTATTGCATCTGCCCGTTTATCAAGCATAATTAAATTGTCGCCAATTATTTCAGTTGAGAATTTTTTTACGTTTTCTTTATCTTCCCAGCTTCTGGTTTTTAAACGTCCTTCAATATAAACCAAACTCCCCTTATGCAAATATTTTTGAGCCAGTTCTGCAAGGCCACGCCAAAGTACTACTGTGTGCCATTCAGTTTGGCTTACTAACTTGCCCGTTCTGTCTTTAAAAGTTTCTGTGGTAGCTAATGGAAACTTTGCTACTGCTATGTTTCCTTCCAGTTGCTGTACGTCCGGGTCTTTACCAAGATTGCCGATAAGCATTACACGATTAACTCCTCTCATACATTTAAAGTTTAAGTATAGAAATTCGTTTTCTATTTGATTATTGAAAATTGCTTAGTCCTAAATTACATTTTTTTTATTCACCTTTCAAACAACCCGGGCAAATAATTCAAGAACCTGATTGTTAAATAACAAATGAATGATTCGGGGAAAGGGTAGTTTTTTTAATTGAGCAGCAGTTTTCCATTCAAACTGTAAATGCTTTTTTGTTTTTGTTGATGGCAGCGAGACCATCACCCCTGCTGCATGTATTGTTTGATGCGATAATTTTTGAGAAACATTTTTGGTAATACCGAGCAGCCTGTAATTGTCTGTCAAAATATCAATTGGCAGCAAAACGCTGTCTTTTGTTTTCAGAAAGTTCTTCCACTCTATTTCTGATCCAAATTCTTTGAGCGGAAATTCAAATAAATGCTGCCAAACATCTTTTGCTTTTCTCTCTTGAACTGCAAATTTTCCTTCTTTGTTTAAAATATAGTAGACAAACCAACGGGACCGCTGTTTTACTTTTTTTTCTTTAAACGGCAGGCTTGCTACCATATCATTTTGGTAAGCAAAACATTTGCGTTTCATAACACAGGTTGTACAAAATGGATTCTCTGGTTTACAAATGGTAGCTCCAAAATCCATAATAGCCTGATTGTAAATTGCTGATGTGTTTTTTGCCAAACAATCTGTAGCCAGTTTTTCAAAAACCTTTTTCCCTTTTATTGAATCGGTTGCTTCTTCAATTCCAAAAAAACGAGATAGCACCCGAAACACATTTCCATCAACTACAGCGTGAGGTAAATTATAAGCAAATGAGGCAATGGCAGATGCAGTATAAGGACCTACTCCTTTTAGCTCAAGTAAGGATTCATACGTTTTAGGAAATTGGCCTTTTAGTTCCGAAACAATTTTTTTAGATGTAGCGTGTAAATTTCGGCAGCGGTTGTAATAACCTAATCCTTCCCATAATTTATAAACATCTTCAAGCGGCGCATTAGCCAAATTTTGTATGGTGGGATAGGCTTTTACAAAACGTTCATAATACTTTAAGCCTTGAGCAGCACGGGTTTGCTGCAAAATAATTTCACTTAGCCAAATAAAGTACACATCTTTCTCCTCTTTCCACGGGAGATCTCTGTTATTTATTGTTCTATGCCATAAAAGTAACTTCGTTTGAAAATATTTTGAATTAACCGTGTTCATAAAGGGCAAATATAT
>JBJXGJ010000037.1:0-6865 GCA_046153805.1 Ferruginibacter sp.
ATTAGGCACTGCAGAAGTGCAACCTAACAGAGATAATTTAACCGACCGAAATAAACAAAACGTTACAAAATAAACATTGCAAATATGTTTATTTTGGGCGTTTATGTCTAACAAAACTTAAAACCAACAGTTGAATACAGTTCCAATTTATAGGGGGTTAAGCCAATACAGATATTAAGAAAATTGAAAAGCTAAAAGAAACTATAACAAAAAAAATTGCATTACGAAGAATTTGGAAAATTAAGTTTTAGAAATAAAGATTATAAAGAAATTGTTCCCAAACTTTCAAATTACTTTAAAGGACTTAAAAATGAGAAGGCTTTTATATTTATTGATCCTTATGGCTATAAAGAAATTAGAGCAAGTGAAATAAAATCTTTATTAGAATCAAAAAAATCAGAGGTTTTATTATTTCTTCCAACACAGTTTATGTACAGATTCGATGAAAATGGTACACCACAAGCGTTAATCGAAATATTAGAAGAATTAGTAGATATCAAAGATTGGAAAGCAACAAATTCTGTGTACGCTTTTATTGAACAATTTAATAATGCACTTAGAAAATATTTAGGGGATGATTTTTTTGTTGATAGTTTTACGATAGAGAAAGATGAAAAAACTGTTTTTGTCTTTTTTTCTTTTCAAGTCATATCAGAGGATTTGAAAAAATGTTAGAGACTAAATGGGAAATCGATCAAGACAATGGAAAAGGATGGAGTTATGAAAAAACTGGAGATATATTTTCCGAAATTAAGACCAATGAATTAGAAGAAAAATTATTAATATTTTTAAAGGAAAGTGACAAGTGTTATCATGGAAATTTATTCGACTTTACACTTAGACAAGGTTTTTTACCAAAACATACAACTGAAATTTTTAGTTCACTACAGACGGACAATAGGATAGAAGTGCTTTCTGATAATAATGAGAAAGTTAGAAAAGGAGCATTCTACATCAATTATGAAAATTATAAAAATGAGTTTAAAAAAGTTTACTTTAAAGTAAAATAATAATGGCACAATCATCAATTGAATGGACAGAAATGACGTGGAATCCCACCACAGGCTGCAATAAAATATCTGCCGGTTGTAAATATTGCTATGCAGAAGTAATGACAAGAAGGTTAATGGCAATGGGTGTTGATAAATATAAAGATGGCTTTGAAGTAAGAACACATGAAGATTCTCTGCAAACACCATTCTCATGGAAAAAGCCTAAAGTAGTTTTTGTAAATTCTATGAGCGATTTGTTTCATCCGGAAGTGCCGATAGAATTCATAAAAAAAGTATTTTTTGTAATGAATGAAACACCCCAACACACATATCAGGTTCTTACAAAACGTGCAGAAAGATTATTTGAAATACACGACCAGTTAAACTGGACATCAAATATATGGATGGGTGTTTCTGTAGAAGATGAAAGAGTAACAGGTAGAATTGATTTGTTAAGACAAACAAATGCACAAACTAAATTTCTTTCTTGTGAACCGTTGATTGGTCCATTACACGATATTAATCTAGATAGTATTAACTGGGTAATTGTTGGTGGAGAGAGTGGCAGAAAGGCAAGGCCAATGTTTGAATCTTGGGTTTGGGATATAAAACTACAATGTGATGAACAAGGCTCAGCATTTTTCTTCAAACAATGGGGCGGTGTAAATAAAAAGAAAACCGGTCGTGCACTTGGGGGAAGAACTTATGATGAAATGCCCATGATGCAGGTAATTTGATTTTTTCGGAATTGTATTCAATTCTTTCCTCATTCCATAACTCCTTCGGCGTATCTTTTGCAAACTTTATTCAAAATAATTTTATGCTAAAAGAAGATAAAAAAAGGTTTATGCAAATGGCTATTGATCTTAGCCAATATGCACTAGATAGTAAATGTGGCGGACCGTTTGGAGCAATTATTGTAAAAGATGGTAAAATAATTGGAAGTGGCAGTAATAGAATAAATGCTGATAGTGATCCTACTGCGCATGGTGAAGTAGTAGCTATAAGAGATACATGTAAGAATATTGCTTCGATCGATTTATCTGGCTGCTAAATTTATACGAGTGCAGAGCCTTGTCCAATGTGTTGCGCTGCAATTTACTGGAGCAAAATTGCAGCTGTCTATTGTTGTAATACCGAAGATAAAGCCTCGCAACATGGCTTTTCAGATAAAAAGATTCTTGCTGAGGCGCGAAAGCCTAAAGAAAAAAGAACATTACCTTTTAGAAGAATGAGGAGCCCACTTGGAGTGTAGATTCTTAAAAGGTCTTTGGAAGGATAAAATACCAGAAAACAAAAGCTGAGGTGCAAGCCTCGGCTTTTGTTTTTGATCGTATTAAAATTTTCCGACAAGATATTCAATCAGTTTTTCATCGCTCATCCTGTTAGAAGTCGATTCCTCTGTTTTTGTGTTTTTAAATTGCGGCGTTTCGGCTAGATAATGCATAAATTTTTCTTGCGCCACACCTGGCCCTGTAAGATGTATGTATGTTGCATTCTGCAAATGCGAAGCTATTTCCTTGAAAAATTTTGCCTCGGCAGTTCTTTGATGGTTATTTTCAGTTTTTTCGCTGCTGTTTGGGGGAACTTCTTCCCCTTTGACACAGTGTAACGCAATAAAATTACCTGCCTCGGTATCATCTCTGCCAATAATTGTTGCATTATGTAAGTCCATCCACACACCGAATTGCTTTTTAGTTGTCATAATAATTTATATTTTTTAGAAGATTTGCAATAACCGTACCTCAATTTTTTTAAAAGTCAGTCATAAAAATAGCCGTCTTTCCATCGCAACCGTTTGTGATAATTGCAATTTATCCGCGGCATTGTTACCGGTAGACGGTCTCAGATTCAAATTAAATTTATAGGAGATAGAGAAATAAAAAATATACCCTCTTTAGGGTATTGCAACTTGAATTTTTTAAACAACCACATTTACACTTCAAAATCGTTGCTATTAATAAAATAAGACGAGGGATAACATATATAAAAAAATTAATAATTCTTACAACTTACTTCGGTAAAGAGCCCGTTATGTTTGATTCTGCGATTTTGCGGGCTGAAGCGGTAAGTAATTACAGCAAGTTTTTCTTTACCAACTGCAAAAAACTCATTGTTCCCAGAGTGTTGCCATGGTTTGAAAAAACCATTTACAGGATCAGTTTATTCGGGTGCATCGCAGCCATCTTTTTATATTATTCACATACAGCAATATGATAGCAAGGGCAATAAAACGATTCAATTAAAGGATAAAAGACTTTTTCAAGTTGCCAGAAGAAAGCAATCGGAGGTGAAACGGCTATTACGTATTGATATGAGTGCATAGATAATAAGATGAAGCCCATATTATTCTAGCCGATTCGCTTAACCAAATACGCTCTATAACTTGCATGTTATACTTCTCCATATCCTTTTATTATATCTTAGTACTTCGTAAATCTACGGAGCAAAGGGAACTCCGCATCCCTTGAAGATTTTTTACAAAAAAATTCGAAGAATAAGCCACAGTTCCGCAATTATGTCATGTAATTTTTAAGGGAATAGTTTTTGACAAATTAACGTCGTAAATGATTAAAAAGTAATTAAACAATATATTTGCTCAACTAATTTATTCAGCATGAACTTTGGAAAGGAATTTGAAAATTATGCGGTAAAGCATAAAGGAATAAGCAGCAATACACTCAATGGATACATCAAACACAATGTAACCAACCTCACGCCAAACATTATTGAAGAACGACCTATGAACGTAGCTGTGATGGATGTCTATAGCCGTTTAATGATGGATCGCATTATATTTTTGGGTTACCCAATAAACGATGAAGTTGCAAATATTGTTACAGCTCAATTGTTATTTTTGGAAAGCACAGATAGAGTAAGAGATATTCAGATGTACATAAATTGCCCAGGTGGTGGTGTGTATGCTGGGTTGGGAATGTATGATACTATGCAGTTTATAACACCAGATATTGCAACAATATGTACAGGAATGGCAGCAAGCATGGGACAGGTATTAATGTGTGCAGGTGCAAAAGGCAAACGTACTGCATTAAAACACAGTCGTATAATGATGCACCAACCAAGTGCAGGCGCAATGGGGCAAGCTAGCGATGTGGAGATTACTGTAAACGAGGTAAAGAAAGTAAAACATGAATTGTACAGTATTATTTCTTTGCACACCGGACAAACTATAGAAAGAATTGCGGAAGATTGCCAAAGAGATAAATGGATGACATCAACCGAAGCGAAGGAATATGGTTTGGTAGATGAAGTATTGCTCATCAATGCCCGTAAGCAAAAGAAAGATTAAGCGGCTTGGCTTAAAAGCTTTGCTTTTTGGCCAAACAAAAACAGTACCTGTGACAGGCATTGTTACGTAACTCACTTTTAAGGCATACAATTGATCTTTATAGATGTATTAAAAAAAGTATTAAAACCCAAAAGCCATTTTTTAAAATGAATTTATACAATAAAAATATTCGTCTTGATGATGAAGAAGAAAACCCAAAGGAAATGCCCGAAAGCCCTATGGAAAAAATGATGTCAGGCTGGCAGTTTGACAAAAAGTTTATTGAGCAACGCAAAATATTTTTGTGGGGCGCAGTGGATGATAAAAGCGCAAAGGATATCACCAATAGATTAATGTATTTAGAAGCTATTGATCCGGGAAAAGAAATTACTTTCTATATTAACAGTCCAGGTGGTGTTGTAACTAGTGGAATGGTAATTTACGATACCATGCAAATGATATCGTCGCCCGTGAGTACGGTATGCATGGGTATGGCAGCTAGTATGGGGAGTATATTATTAAGCGGAGGCGAAAAAGGAAAACGTTTTATTTTCCCGAACGGAGAGGTAATGATACACCAGCCAAGTGGTGGTGGGCAAGGCGTAAGTGCTGATCTTGAAATTATGGCCATACAGATGCAAAAGGTAAAAGAAATGGGTGCAGAGATTTTGGCAAAGAATTGTGGTAAAACAAAAGAACAAATCATGAGAGATTTTGATCGTGATTATTGGATGGATGCCAAAGAATCATTGGCGTACGGCATTGTAGATGGGTTGATAGAAAAATTGTAATTCTGGCAATACTAAGAGGGTTTGCAAAGCAGAAATGGTTTGCGAACCCTTTTTTATTTATACAAAGCCTTAGTATGCAACAATACTTTCAAATTTATTGTCGTTACAATGCATGAGTAGCTTCGTATCTTTGCAAATTGGTTTACGCAAGGCGTACACAAATTAAATACAAAATATTATGGCTAAACAACAGATCCTTCATTGTTCCTTCTGCGGTAGAAGTAGAGATGAAGTAAAAATATTAATAGCGGGGCAGGATGGCCATATTTGCGAAAATTGTGTTGAGCATGCAAAAGAAATCATCGGTCAAGAAATAGGTGCTCCGGTTGACGAAAAGCCTTCATCTTCCTATAAGCTAACGGTTAAAAAGCCGATGGAGATTAAAAAATTCTTAGATGAATATGTTATCGGTCAGGACGATGCAAAGAAAATTCTCGCAGTAGCAGTATACAATCATTACAAGCGCCTCAACCAAAAATTTGACAATGATGTAGAGATAGAGAAGAGTAATATCATCATGGTAGGCGAAACAGGAACAGGAAAAACGTTGCTTGCAAAAACAATAGCCAGGATGCTGAACGTGCCCTTCGCAATTGTTGATGCTACAGTGTTTACCGAGGCCGGCTATGTGGGTGAAGATGTGGAAAGTATGCTTAGCAGATTGCTGCAGGCATGTAACTACGATGTTGCTGCCGCAGAAAAGGGTATTGTTTTTATTGATGAAATTGATAAAGTAGCACGCAAAAGCGACAACCCGAGTATTACACGGGATGTAAGCGGTGAGGGCGTTCAACAAGGGTTATTGAAACTGTTAGAAGGCAGCGAGGTCTTGGTTCCTCCTCAAGGGGGTCGCAAGCACCCAGAACAAAAGCTCGTAAAAGTAAATACCCAAAATATTCTTTTTATATGTGGAGGTGCATTTAGCGGAGTAGATAAAATTATCGCCCGCAGGGTCAATACGAATGCTATAGGTTTCAACGTGAACAAGGATTTGCAACAGTTTCAGGAAGATAACTTACTTCAATACATCAGCGCACCGGATCTTAAAACGTTTGGTCTTATTCCTGAATTGCTTGGAAGGTTACCTGTTGTTACGTATTTAAACCCGTTAGATGCAGATACACTTAAGAACATTTTAACCGAGCCAAAGAATTCTTTAGTAAAGCAGTTCACAAAATTGTTTGAAATTGAAGGTATAGCACTAACATTTGAAAAACCTGTATTGGACTTTATGGTTCAAAAAGCACTTGAATACAAATTGGGAGCAAGGGGCTTAAGAAGTATTTGCGAGAGTATTTTAACAGACGCTATGTACGAATTACCAAGCCAGAAAGTAAAGTCATTTAATGTTACGTTAGAGTATGCACAACGTAAATTTAATACGAGCAAATTAAGTATGCTAAAAGTGGCTTAACGATACAAATTATTTTAATTAATTTCTAATACAAAATGCAGCTTTAAACGGCTGCATTTTGTATGTGTGTCAGGCATGTTCATTATCTATAGAGTGTAAGTCCCTAACGAGGGGCAGAGTAGTTACCGTTAACCAAAAGCAAGTGGGTTTACGTTGAGGTAAAATATGAAGGAAGCAGGCGGCAAATATTCGGGCCTACTATTAGAAACTTTATAGGAGGCGTGGTTATGAGGATGATGTTGCATAAGAAACAAAAAGCTGATCAAACAGCAATAAAATTAACAGATGTAGAAGAAAAGCTAGGTGATAAAAACGAAGTTGTTGCTGAGGATATATTGCCCGTAAAAAACCAAGGTAAATTATTAATGGATGCTACAGT
>JBJXGJ010000039.1:0-8157 GCA_046153805.1 Ferruginibacter sp.
AATATTAAAACAAAATACAGTAACAGAAGAAGTATTGGTACTTAACAATGCAAGAGTTCAAAATAATAACTATTGGGATACTGCCCGGCTAGAGCAACTAACTAAAAGTGAAAGTAGTATTTACAAAATGATGGATACTATACAGCATTTGCCGGCTTATAAAAGGTATTATAATACACTATACTTTTTAGGTACCGGTTATAAAAATATAGGTAAAATTCAGATAGGCCCTTGGCTTAGCTGGATAAGTGGCAATGCACTAGAAGGCACGAGAATAAGATTTGACCTTGGTACCAATAAAAAGTTTAGTAAAGACCTTTATTTACATGGCTATTTAGCCTATGGCTTTGCAGATAATAGATGGAAACAGAATGCAGAAGCAATTTATTTTTTAAATCATAAGCTTTGGCAAAATATAAGCGTATCGTTTAAAAACGATTTGGATTTTTCGCAAAACTACAACTCCACAATCACAACAGACAATGCACTAGCCACCGCATTTAGAAAAGCAAATATTCCTATAAAGTTTATTAATCTAAAACAAACAAAAATTCAATATTTTAAAGATACAAAGATTGGGTTATCCTTTAATTTATCGTTTGCCAACAAAGCCTTCGACCCTTTGTTGAACCTTCCTAGTAAAACCATTTATACCAGCGAAAATAATATTACAACCAGCGAAGTTGGTATAAAAATTAGGTTTGGCTACTTAGAAAAGTTTTATGAAAACAATTTTTTCAGGTACAGCCTTGGTAGCAGTTACCCAACACCCGAGCTAGAATTTGTGCAGGGCGTAAAAAATATTTTTGATAGCAAATATGAATACCATAAATTAAAATTATCAGTAGGTCAAACAATTTCTATTGCCCCATTGGGCAAAATAAACTATTACGTAAGTGCAGGTAAAGTATGGGGTACATTGCCCTACATACTGCTTGAACTACCCCCGGGGAATGAAGTACATTTTTACAACAAGTATGCCTTTAACCTCATGAACCGTTATGAATATGTAACTGATAGATTTGCTACTGTAAGTGTAGAGCATAATGTTGGCAATGGTTTATTTAGGTTTATACCACTCACACGTAAATTAAAATTTAGGCAATTTTGGAATGCAAAAGCCGTAGTAGGCAATCTTACCAATGCAAATAAAATATATAACCAGCTGCAAAGTAGCACTGTACGTGATTTAAATGGCTCCACATACGCAGAAGTAGGTACAGGTGTAGAAAATATCTTTAAATTGTTTAGGATAGATTTTGTTTGGAGATTGTCACCCACTCCATTACCCCAAAATTTAAGCAGCAGGTTTGGTATTTTTGGGAGCTTCAAAATACAGCTCTAATACTGTTTCAGCTACCTAGTGTAGTTTTTCAACTTAGCCTCGCATCGTGCACAGCTAAGTTCTTCGCTACCATCGCCACGCCTTGTGAGCAAGTAAAAAGAAACCGGAACAGGTTTCCGGCAGATTTTATGGTTGCGCTTACCGAAAAGGAATTCGAAAATTTAAGCCTCGGTTGAAGACCGAATGGCTACTACTTCTTTATTTGCCTTAAAGAAGCATTACCTATTTTATAAATTTAAATTTTTAATAACCTTGTTACGGTTCTATTTATTTATCTTGCTAAAAATCTTTGTTATGAAAAATGCTGTTTTGTTTATGCTGTGTTTTGTAGCGGTATCTTTTATTGCCTGCAAAAAAAATGGTGGTGAGCCAATCTCTTCAACCCGCCAAGCCAATCTTATTTTTAAATTTAAGTTTGATCCTACACAAGTAAGGTTAAATAATGTTGGTGGCGTTTCCACAATACCCGCGGGCAATGCAGCCCAAAACCCAACCATGAATAAAATGAGTGCACACTATGTAGAGCTTACACCTACTGCTTTTACAGCACTTGGCAGCGGTGCAGTTGTTTATAAAGCTCCTGAAACTACAACTGGTGGCAGCAGCGCAATAGATTTTAGCAAAGCTATATTAGTGGGCAACAATGAAACATTTCTTTCAGTGCCTATAAAAGATATTGCAGTAGGAACGTATGAATATTTGCGAGTTTCTTTAGCCTACCAAAATTTGGATATTAGTTTTCATTTAGATACAATAATAAATGCTACGACCATTTCGCAGGATTTTCCTTCTACCATTGCTGGCTTTATTGGTTTTAATACGTACATAAATGAGTTTAAAATAAAAAACCAAACAGTGCCTGTTAATGCTAATAAATTACAAGGCTTTTGGGGAGTAGAAACAAGTGGTACTATTGCGGGCTTTCCATTTAGCCATACCGGTATTGGGCAAGCACCAGCAAATGCCACTACTGTTGTAAATCCAATTTTTGCCACGTCGCCTGTTCCGCAAGGATCTTGCCTTGTTACTGGTGCTTTTACCGGTGGAAATAAATTAAAAATTACTGGTGCAGAAACAAATGATATTGTTGTTATCGTTTCATTATCTACCAACAAAAGTTTTGAGTGGACGGACACAAATGGCAATGGAAAATGGGATGCAACTAAAGGAGAGAAAGTTGTTGATATGGGTTTGAGGGGAATGCTGGCAACGGTGCAATGATGATGTCTGCACAAATGTTTGTAGCATATTCTTCCGTTGTTAATTTTTCAACTATTTAAAAATTTTGTCGTAAAGTTTGAATCTTTGGAGGGTTTTGTTGTGCCTTCGCCCTGCATTTTAGCCGGTTTAAATGATTTTCTTTTTGCTAAAATTCGCTGATTATTTAATGCCCCTTTATTTATTGTTGCAATTGTTTTAATGCTACATTAATCTTATCCTGTTGCTTTTGTTTAAGTATTTCTACCGGCTCTGTGGCTCTTTCTTTGCAGTCCATAATGCCGCATCTTTCACAAGTAGTATGTACCATTTTAACAGGTATTGCGGTATCGTTAACAAAGGGCATGGTCTGGGATAGCTTCTGATCGATGAGTAAACCTATGGTTACACTCACTATCTCTTTACTTCCTTTGGCTGCGGGTTTTGCAATGGAGATACAGAGGTATCGGTTATGTGTTTGCCAGTATTGTGATATTTGCACATCTAAAACAGGTTGCTTATATTTTTTCTTTGCTACCAGCTGAGCTATATCTTTAATTGAATTGATTGAAACCCAGCGCCGGCAATAATGTTCATGGGTAGCATTTGCATATGGATTATGCACTTGTGATAAATGAAGTTCTTTGGTGATCTCAAATTCATCTTTTACCACATCGCCAGAAACCCGTAAAAAGAAAAGATGATCAATACTGAAATGGCTGGGCAAAATATTGGTAAGCCGCTGCATCATCATTTCCGGCGTCACATCATATTCGGTGCACAGGTCAAGCCATGCTTTATCATTCCATTTCGCCTGCATACAGATGCGTTTTACATCTTCTGTAAAATTTTCTTCGGGCATTAATAAGGCGACAGCAAAGTAGGAAGCTTTAAAATTATTCAGCAGCATATCAAAGGAATCGCTGTGTTGTATAATTGTTTCATAAGGCCTGGTGGTAATGTCGAGATAGTGAAAGCCGATTTCTCGTGCAATCAGAAATTTTTCCTGTGCCGGATTGAATGCTTTATTAATAAACAGCGTTTTGTTGCCTGTTGAATAATAGGAGCGGAGTTTCTGTAGTGCTTCCATTGAATTCATCTGTGTGCGGTTTACCTTTACATCTAATTTTTGCAGGGCCGCCTCAAGTGTTGATGTTTCAACAGGCAAAGTTTCTTTCCATTTGTATTCTATTCTAAAAAGGCGAACCGCATTTTCTAAGTCTTCAAAATAATTATCCTGAAGGTCCTGGTAAGAACGAAGGGCAGCATTGTAAAAACTTTCTTTTGATAATTGATAGCTGCGTGAGATAGTAAGCAGGGTACTGATGAAAGCTGTCACTTTATCCGGTGTGTTGGAAAACAAGTCTAGTAAAGACGCATGTGTTAATCCAAAATGTTCCCAGGGAATTGCATTGATAAAATCGGAGTTGATCAAATCAATAATGGGTTGAAGTTTTTTACTGGCTCTCAGGGAAACGAGGTAATCATAATCAACACCCAGGACTTTACCCAATGCTAAGATTTTATCTGCCTTTGGGAACTTTTTGCCTGTTTCAATATCATGAACGTAGGAAAGCGACATGCCAGTCTTTTCGGCAAGTTGTTGGTAGGATAATCCTTTTTCCTGCCGCAGAGCCTTCACCTTAAGACCAAGGATGAGGCGAACACTGTCATTATCTGTCATCATGGGGGCAAAGTAATAACATATTGTAAATTTCGAAAAAATATTTATTAGCGAATATTTCGCTATTTGAATAAATTTCGTATTATTGCAAAAATATTAATTATGACATCCATTATTACACACCCAGCCACCCGGTACACCACACCTGAAGAAATGGACATCAAAGCCCCGTTCCACGTGGCTTACAAAGAAATACTGACGCCAGAAGCATTGCATTTTATCGTTGCATTGCACCGTCGGTTTAATCCCCATCGGAAAGATTTGCTACACGAAAGAGTAGTTATGCAGCAAAAAATTGATAAGGGATGGAAGCCGGGATTCCTACCGGAAACCGCTGCTCTCCGCGACAGTCAGTGGGTTGTATCACCGTTTCCCGAAGATTTGAAGGATCGTAGGGTGGAGATAACAGGCCCTGTTGATCGTAAAATGATTATTAATGCCATGAATTCGGGAGCCAATATTTTTATGGCCGACTTTGAAGACAGCAATGCTCCTAACTGGGATAATGTGATAGGTGGTCAGGTTAATCTCCGCGATGCAATTAACAGAACCATAAGTTTTACCAACACCGAGAACGGAAAGGAATATTCATTAAATGAAAAATGTGCAACGCTGTTTGTTCGTCCCCGCGGTTGGCACCTCCAAGAAAAGCATATTGAAATAAATGGTGAACCCATTAGTGGAAGTTTACTGGATTTTGGGCTTTACTTTTTTCATAATGCCGATACCTTGTTAAAAAATGGTTCGGGCCCTTATTTCTATTTACCAAAAATAGAAAGTTATCATGAAGCAAAACTGTGGGATGATGTGTTTGTTTTTGCTCAAGACTATTGCCGCATTCCTCATGGAAGTATCAAGGCAACCGTGTTGGTAGAAACAATACTCGCTACTTTTCAATTGAATGAAATTTTGTGGGAACTGAAGGATCACTCAGCCGGTTTGAATTGTGGACGATGGGATTATATTTTTTCATTTATCAAAAAATTCAGGAATGTGCCTGGTCATGTTTTCCCCGACCGTACGCTGGTTACCATGAATGTTCCGTTTATGCGTGCCTATACCCAACTGGTGATACAAACCTGTCATAAGCGGGGTACTCATGCGATGGGTGGAATGGCTGCACAGATACCAATAAAAGGAAATGATAAGGCCAATGAAACAGCATTTGCAAAAGTAAAAGCAGATAAGCTGAGAGAAGTAACCGATGGGCATGATGGAACATGGGTGGCCCATCCAGGTTTAGTAGCTCTGGCAATGGAAATTTTTGATGAACACATGAAGACCCCCAATCAGATTCACCGCAGGAGAGAAGATTTTAGCTGTACTGAAAAAGAATTGCTGACTGTACCCCAAGGACCGATTACCGAAGAAGGACTCCGGCATAATATTAATGTAGGGATTCTTTATATAGAAAGCTGGTTGAGGGGAAATGGCGCAGCTGCTATTAACAACTTGATGGAAGACGCCGCTACTGCTGAAATATGCCGTACACAGGTATGGCAGTGGTTACAAAGCAAAGCAAGGCTGGATGATGGACGGGAGATAAATCTGGCGTTATATATAGACTTGAGGGATGATGAGATAGAAAAAATACAGCATGCTGTAGGCAGTAAAGTTTACCAGCAAGGACAATATACACAGGCAATCTGCATATTTAATAAGCTGGTAGTGCAGCATAAATGGGATGATTTTTTGACCCTATCTGCATACGATCTCATTCTCTCTAATGATGACAAGAAAGTGTGTAAGGAAGACTAAGAAACTTCGGAAGTTTTATACGTACAAGAAAAACAATTAACCGGTTAGGTCATTGCCTAATCTCAACTCAACAAATATTCACTCATAATTAAAAACAAAGTAAACATGATCAATCAGCAAAAAGCAAATCAACTGGCATTAGACTGGCAATCAAATGCAAGATGGAAAGGAATTACCAGACCCTACACTGCCGAAGAGGTATTACGATTGCGCAGCAAAGTGGAGATAGAATATACACTGGCAAAAAAAGGTTCGGAAAAACTATGGGAAAAATTAACAACTCAGCCGTATGTAGCTGCATTGGGTGCACTAACAGGTAACCAGGCAGTGCAGGAAATAGCGGCCGGGCTGGAAGCCATTTACCTAAGTGGCTGGCAGGTGGCTGCTGATGCCAATTCATCAGGAACAATGTATCCTGATCAATCATTGTATCCGGTAAACTCTGTACCCGAAGTGGTAAAACGCATTAATAATGCTTTACTACGTTGCGAACAGATAGATTCAGTAAATGGCGATAACAGCAAAGATTGGATGGCTCCCATTATTGCCGATGCAGAGGCAGGCTTTGGTGGTAATCTGAATGCCTTTGAACTGATGAAAGCAATGATTGAAGCAGGCGCATCAGCGATACATTTCGAAGACCAGTTATCATCTGCCAAAAAATGCGGACACCTTGGCGGAAAAGTACTAGTGCCGACACAAGAAGCAATAAACAAGTTGGTTGCAGCAAGATTAGCAGCCGATGTAATGAATGTGCCCAGCATCGTAATTGCCAGAACAGACGCAGAAGCAGCCAACCTCATTACTTCTGATATTGATGTAAGAGATCAGCCTTTTGTTACCGGAGAAAGAACTAGCGAAGGTTTTTACAAAGTAAGAAATGGGGTGGAGCAGTGTATTTCTCGTGGATTGGCTTATGCTCCTTTTGCCGATATATTGTGGATGGAAACATCGCATCCCGACTTAGCTGTTGCAAAAGAGTTTGCAGAAGCCATCCATAAAGTATATCCAGGAAAATTGCTAGCATATAATTGTTCCCCTTCCTTTAACTGGAGCAAACACTTAAATGAAAGAGAAATGGAATGTTTCCGGGAAGAACTGGCTGCATTAGGCTATAAATTCCAGTTTATCACATTGGCAGGCTTCCATGCACTGAATACGTCAATGTTTGAATTATCGAAGGCATATAAAGAAAAAGGTATGGCAGGTTTTTCTGAATTGCAGCAAAGAGAATTTGCTTTACAGGAACATGGTTTCAAAGCGGTAAAACATCAAAGCTTTGTAGGCACCGGCTATTTTGATTATGTGCAGAATACCGTACAACAGGGAGAAGCCTCTACTGTAGCGATGAAAAACAGTACGGAAACAGCGCAATTTCATTAATCACCTTGAAATTAGTTTATTAAAAATAGTGGCTTACCCGTAAGCCACTATTTTTTTTAGCATTAATTGGTAGTTAAAAATATACCTTAAATAGGGTCTGCTCAACAACCTTTAACCTGTTAATACCCATAACTTTGAGTGTTAAAAAATATATTTAAATGCAAGGGATTTTAAAGAAAAGCTCCAAAAAGGGTGCGGTAACTCCGCAATATGTTAGCCCTAATCAACTGACATTATGCGGTTTTGAGACACCCTTTGAACAGGCCCTTACCTCAGAGAATCGCTGGGTAAAGCTATCCAAGCACATTCCATGGGATCAAATTGTAGGCAAATATGATATGCAATTTAAATCCGATGAAGGTCGCCCACCCATTAGTGGAAGAGTGGTTATTGGTGCAGTGATAATTAAACACTTAATAGGTTTAACTGACCGGGAAACGATTTTACAAATTCAAGAGAATATGTTTTTGCAGTACTTTTTAGGGTACAGCAGTTTTACTAACGAAGCCCCTTTTTCGCCATCACTTTTTGTATTAATTAGAGAACGATTGAGTGCAGATATTTTAATGGGCATAAATGATATTGTAGTATCAAATCATTTTGACAAAGAGAATGACAACATATCAAAAAGACCCGTTGAAAAAGATAGAGAAGGCGACGGTGAAAAAGCTGATCAAACAGCAATAAAATTAACAGATGTAGAAGAAAAGCTAGGTGATAAAAACGAAGTTGTTGCTGAGGATATATTGCCCGTAAAAAACCAAGGTAAATTATTAATGGATGCTACAGT
>JBJXGJ010000047.1:0-7481 GCA_046153805.1 Ferruginibacter sp.
TGCCTAAAAAATGGGGTAGCTGGTCAGAGACCAACGCAGGTAAAGGAAACGAAAATAAAGAGGTGGTTGTTTACTTACAAAAAATCCATCTGCAAATTCTGCAAATGGAATACCTAAAAGGTTATGAAACCAAGGCCGATACTATGTTTGCGGCGGTGTTATCTTTTTAGAATTTTTATAGTCTCTAGCTTTTTTTCATCCGTAAACACATTTATAAAATAAACACCTGCTTGCATTTGCTGCATATTTATGGTTTTTACCATGCTGCCTGCGGGTTGCTGGTAAGTAGTTGTATAAACCTGTTGCCCCAAAGCATTCGTAAGTGTAATGCTTATTTTTGTTGCCTGGGTTCTGCTGATTATAATATTTGCATTGTCAATTACGGGGTTTGGGTTTACCATAATACTGTTCATAGGCTTGCTGCAGGTTTGCGGCGTATTCACCACCAAAGAATCTAAATAAACACTTGTATCTGCCGCTATATCCAAGCGCACTCTATAGCTTACGTTGCCCCCACTCGTTGCTGCAAGGTCATCTGTAAAACTTACATTTTTGTTTATAAAATTACCTGTGCCTGCAAATGTTTTAAAGTTACTGTAGGCTACTTCATTAGATTGTTTTCTTTGCACTGTTACCTGGATGCTGTTATCATATTTTACGTTTAATTGCACACTTGCAGTACAGCCTGTAATAGCTGATTGCTGGGTGTATGATTTTCTAAGTAAGATTACAAAGGCCTTTTTTACATCGGGTACACCATATCCTGTTCTGTCATTTGGTGTGGCAAAATTATTGGCAGATTTTTGCATGGCATCTAATATAGCTATGTTATTGTATTCTGGAAATGCCTGCCATAGGCAAGTAGTAAGCCCAGCTATATTTGGTGCTGCAAAAGAAGTTCCGTTGCTGTAAACTGGCATGCCCGTATTAGGGCTTGCAACAACAGCTTTGGCACCCGTAGCTGCAACACTTGGTTTTATCTGTCCATCGCTGCTTGGCCCAAAACTACTGAAGCCTGCAACATTTCCCAAAGTATCAACAGCGCCTACTGCCATTGCACTATCTGCATCTGCAGGTGTAGAAATATAATGCCACGCATTTGATCCATCATTCCCAGCAGCAATTACTGGTAACATACCTTTTTTTGCTGCAATATCTGTTGCAATGGCGGCCATGGTGGTGTTGCCATTCATGTCGGCATACGTATAATTTTGAGAGGCATAATCAAATGTTGTATATCCCAAAGAAACGCTGCAAATGTCAGCTCCAATGCTATCTGCACGCTCATAACCTGCCGCAAGATTGTGTTCTTCAATTCTTGTTTCTGTTGCTACATCTTCTGTTCTATACAAACAAAAATTTGCCTTGGGTGCAGTGCCAACAAATACACCGGGTATATTTGCCGCAATGGTGCTTAAGCAGGTCATGCCATGGCTGTCATCTTCATTTACACTTTGTTCATTGGCAACAAAATCCCACACATTTAATATCTGGTTGTTTATTCTTATGCTGTCAAAAGTTGGAAGGGTCTGGTACCTAAAGAACCCAGCATCAAGTACTGCCAATAACATTTCTTCACCTTTAAAACCGTGGTTGTGTAAAAACTCTCCTTTGTGCAAACGTACCTGTCCGTTAGATGCGCCGTATGCAAAATCATTGGCTTGCGTGCGTTGCGCAAAAGAAGAACTGTCGTCAAAAGAAAATGGCGTTGCACTGGCTTGGCCCAATACTTTATTGACAGGTATCGGTTGCTCAGTCGTTCTAGATGCAGTTGCTGTAGAACTTACCACAAACGGGAAGCTGTTTATTTTGGCCAATGCTGCAACATCAGTTGTTCTTATTGTTACCTGGTTAAGCCATTTTGAGGCGTTTAAAATAGTTACAGCGCCGGCTAGTCGCACACTGTCAATGTATCTTGGCGTTACCGGTAGGTCTACACTGTCTATGGCTATGTTGTACCTGGTTCTGCGCTGCAACGACCGCTGGCTAAGGTATTGCGATGGGTTTGCCATAGAAAAAGGATTGGTTCCTTTGTCTTTAAATTTTACGATATAGCGAGTTTGAGCTGTTGCATTTACCGAAAATAAAATACATGCTATGGCTATAATAATTGGTTTCATTTTTTGTTGAAATTAATCTGTTTTGTTATTATTTTTTAAATTATCTGAAAATACCTTTATGCAAAACCACACCGCCTTGCAGACGCCTCTCCAAAGGAGGGGAATAAAAACGCAGCGTCTCCCGAAAACCTCACCCCCGCCTCTCCGAGGGAGAGAAGCCACACTTCAATGCTTTAAATTCACTTCAAAGTATAGGGAATCAACTTCCCCCTTCGGGTGACTGGCGGGGCTTCTTCTGGGGACTGAGTTGGCTTGCTAATACGCCCATTTTACCCAGGTTGCTCCCCATGTAAAACCACCACCAAAAGCTGCTAAAATCAAATTATCGCCTTTCTTTAATTTATCTTCCCAATCCCACAGGCAAAGAGGAATGGTCGCTGCAGTTGTATTGCCGTACTTATGTATATTTATCATCACCTTTTCCTTTGGCAACCCCATTCTGTTTGCTGTAGCATCAATTATTCTTAAGTTGGCCTGGTGCGGTACCAACCATGCAATATCATCTCCAGTTAAGTTATTGCGCTGCATCAGTTCATAAGTCACTTCGGCCATTCTCTTTACGGCAAATTTAAAAACTGTTTGACCTTCCTGATATATATAATGTTCCTTGGCTAATACTGTTTCTATAGAAGATGGCTTTAAAGAGCCACCCGCCTTCATGTGTAAGAACGGTTTTCCCGCGCCATCGGTTTTTAAAAGACTGTCCATTACACCATTTTCATCTCTAGATCTTTCAAGTAAAACAGCTCCCGCAGCATCGCCAAATAAAATACAGGTAGATCTGTCAGTGTAATCAACAATACTGCTCATTTTATCTGCACCTACAACAATTACTTTTTTGTAACGTCCACTTTCTATAAGGCTTGTGCCTGTAGTAAGGGCAACTAGAAACCCCGAACATGCTGCATTAATATCGTAACTGAATGCATTTTTTATACCTACATTATCGCATATAATGTTTGCGGTAGATGGAAAAAGCATATCAGGCGTTACGGTTGCACAAATAACACAATCAACGTCATCAGGCGACAATCCTTTTTTCTCTAAAATATTCTTCACAGCTTCTGTGCCCATATCACTACTTGCAAGACCTTCGCCCTTTAAAATTCTTCGTTCGCTCACACCGGTACGAGACTTTATCCACTCATCGTCTGTATCCACCATCGTTTCAAGAATTTTATTGGTAAGTCTATATTCGGGTACATATCCACCCACACATGTAATAGCTGCTGTTATTTTCTCCATTCCTGCTGTCATTTTTTTTATATTATTGGAAATAATTGCTGTAAATATAAATCAAATCATTGTGAACTAATTTTTAATGCCAATGAAGATAAATTCTCGTATTTTCGCGAAACATTGTTAATATATGTATGCATACCTAAAGGGTGATTTTAGTTTTAAAAGTGCGTCGCAGGTTTACGTGGACATACATGGCGTGGGTTACGAAATAAATATCACTTTAAACACGTTTGCAGCAATAGAACATCTTACAGAAGGTAAATTGTTCACTTATTTACAAATAAAAGAAGATGCACATACGCTTTACGGTTTTTTTGAAAAAGAAGAGAAGGAAATGTTTGTGTTGCTCATCAGCGTTTCTGGTGTGGGAGCAGCTACTGCACGCATGATGTTATCGTCTTTAAGGCCTGAGGAAGTAGAGAATGCCATAACCACAGGCAATTTGAGATTGATAGAAAGTGTGAAAGGGATTGGAAAGAAAACGGCCGAAAGGTTGATACTGGAGTTGAAAGACAAAGTAGGAAATAAATCAACATCAAGCAGCCAAACCTGGCAAAAGGGTGTCTACAGTATGGAAAAAGATGCTGTGAACGCACTCGTAGCATTAGGAATAGTTCAAAAGCAAGCTGAGGTATCTGTGAAAAAAGTTGTAACTGCGGAACCTGAGTTAACAAAATTAGAGGATCTGATTAAAAAAGCACTTAAAGCCATTTGAGTAAAGATTTACATTAACTTATTATCTAAATGTTGCTTATAAGAAAATTACTTCTCACGGTACTTGTGTGTGCGACTGTGTCCTTGCTTTTTGCCAACCCACATAAAGGAAACTTATTTGAAAGAAGTACTAATAGTTCTCTTAATGTGAGGGATACCCCTCCACTACCACTGCGTTATCCTATAAGCGACAGCCGGGGAGATGCGGTTTCGTCTGGTAACCGGGGCACATTTTACCTTCCCAACCCCACAAACGTAAAAGACTCGGTTGTTTACAATGCCATTACCCGCACTTATTCTGTATATGAAAAAATAGGTGATAAATATTATCGTACGCCCACTACTTATTCGTTTGATGAATACTGGGCCATACAAAACAAAAAATCTGAAGTTGCTTATTTTCAAAAAAGGGCAAATACGACCAATTTACTAAACAGGGGGAAATTATTAAAGCCCAAACTTTCTTTATCTGATAATTTGTTTAACCGATTGTTTGGCAACGGTAAAATTGAAATAACCCCGCAAGGAAATTTAGATATTATTGCAGGTTATCAGGGCCAGAGAATAGATAACCCAACATTGCCCGAACGTGCAAGAAAGAGTGGTGGATTGGATTTTAACCTGAATGCACAGTTAAATGTAAACGCAAGTATTGGTGATAAACTAAAATTCCCCATCAATTACAACACCCTTGCAAATTTTAACCTCGATAACCAGTTGAAGTTGGATTATTCAGGCAACGACGATGACATCATAAAAAGGTTTGAAGCCGGCTCCGTAAGTTTTGCTTCTAAAGGAACGCTTATACCTGGTGCCCAACAGCTTTTTGGGCTAAAAACACAATTGCAGTTTGGTAAATTATTTGTGACCACCATACTTGCCAATCAAAGATCGCAACGGCAAAATGTAAACCTTCAGGGCAATTCTGCCGCGCAAACTTTTGAAATAAAAGCGGATGAATACGAAGAAAACAGGCACTTTTTGGTAGCGCAGTATTTTAGAGATAACTACAATAAAGTAATGAGCAATGCACCAGCCATTAACAGCCCCATACAAATTTTAAAAATGCAGGTATGGGTAACAAACCGCAATGGTATTACGACAGAAACAAGAGATGTTGTGGGTTTGATGGATTTGGCAGAACGAAATCCTTATTTACAGGCAGATACTATAAATGTTTTAAGTAATCAGCCTATACCTACAAATGGTACCAATGACTTACTTACAAAAATCAGGAATTTGCCCGATGCCAGAAATTCTTCTACCATTTACAGCAATCTTATAGGGCTTAAATTAATGCCTGTGCAGGATTTTGAAAAAACTTTTGCCCGGAAACTTGACAGTACAGCTTATACATTTAACCGACAACTTGGTACCCTTTCTTTAAGCTCTCCTTTGCAAACCGATGAAGTATTGGGCGTTGCTTACCAATATTCGTTCAACGGAAAAATATTTCAGGTAGGTGAGTTTTCGGAAGACGTACCACCAGATAGTACCACTGCTACGCAAAAAATATTGTTCTTAAAATTACTGAAGGCAACATCGCAGCGTACCAACCTTCCTATTTGGCAACTAATGATGAAAAACGTTTACTCTGTTGGGTATGGCGTATTAACACCGCAAGATTTTAAGCTAGATGTATTATATGAACAGCCGGGTCTCGGAGCAAAGCGCTACCTGCCATTTGGCAATAAAAATCAGGGTGCGCCTATTATTTCACTCATTAATGTTGATAGGCTTAACAGCCAGCTTGATCCCCAGCCCGATGGTGTATTTGACTATATTGAAAACTTTACCGTAAACTCACAATACAGCAGGGTAATATTTCCTTTGCTGGAACCATTTGGCCGTGACCTTGCGCCGCAGGTTTATAATGCGGTACCTACAACCGCTGCAGATACCCTGTTTTATGCTTTGTACGACTCCATCAAAGCTGTAGCACAGCAATATCCAAACCTCAACCGGTTTATTTTAAGGGGTTCAGCAAAAACATCTGGCTCAGGCGATATCAGCATAGGTTATAACATTCCAAAGGGTTCAGTATCTGTAACAGCAGGTGGGCGTGCTTTGCAAGAAGGTGTAGATTATGACATTAATTATGATCTGGGCACTATAAAAATTATTAATCCTGCCATTATAAATTCAGGGTTACCAGTGCAGGTAAATTTTGAAAACAATGCAACTTTTGGTTTGCAGCAGCGATCTTTTTTAGGGCTTCGGTTAGATTATCAGGTGAAGAACACCGTAAAGGAACAGTTATCTCTTGGCGGCACAATTGTACGACTAAGCGAAAGACCCTTTTTTACCAAAGTTAACCTAGGCGAAGACCCTATAAGAAATGCCATGTATGGTTTGGATGTGAACTATAAAAAAGATTTGCCAAGGCTCACAAAATTGCTTGATAAATTACCTTTTTATTCTACCAAGGCACCATCTACCGTTAATGCTTATGCCGAAGGGGCCATGCTTGATCCTGGCCATGCGCCACAAATAGGCAGGGGGGCAGACGGCGTAATATATATTGATGATTTTGAAGGAAGTAAATCCGGCATCGATCTTCGCTTTCCATCAGTAGCATGGGGCCTAGCCGCAGTACCGTTGGGTGCGACTGTAAAAAATAGCACTGTAGAGCTATTTCCTGAAGCCAGGTTAAACAACGATTTGCGCTACGGTAAAAACAGGGCGAAAATTGCCTGGTATCAGATTGAACAGATTTTGCAGCAATTACGAGCAAACAATAACCCGATTACAAATGCAAACCTATTGAGCGATCCAAGGGTGCGGCAGGTATACCAGAAAGAAATTTTTCCTCAACGAACAACCGGTTTTGGTGAAAGCCAGTTGGTAACGTTCGATCTTGCCTATTATCCAAAAGAGAGAGGCCCTTATAATTTTGACGACAGTGTAGCCGTATTAAACGCACAGGGTAATTTTTTAAACCCACGTAAAAGATGGGGCGGCTTGCAGCGAAATATTGACCAGACAGATTTTGAAACAGCCAATATTGAATTTATCGAGGCATGGGTGCAGGATCCGTTTATAAACAATCCATCATCTAATGGTGGAAAATTGTATTTTAATCTTGGTAATATTTCTGAAGATATATTGAAGGATGGTAGACGTTTTTACGAGAATGGTATTGCTACACCAAACGCTCCCGCACCACTGGATGAAACTGTTTGGGGACGTGTGCCACGAAATTCATTACAGGTAACGAATGCTTTTAGCAATAACCCCGACGATAGAAAATTTCAGGATATTGGATTAGATGGATTGAGCGATACTGCAGAAGCTAGAAGAAGGCAGACTTACCTTACGGGGCTTGCAACAGCTTTTGGAACAAACTCTGCAGCTTATCAAAATGCATTGACAGATCCATCAAGTGATAATTATAGACATTACAGA
>JBJXGJ010000115.1:0-18423 GCA_046153805.1 Ferruginibacter sp.
AGTTTGTACACTCAAAGGAGAGTGGTTCTGTACAATTTCTGCTGTTTGCTTAATAAGCGGTAACAACAAGTTAAAATTTAGCCCTTCGTCCACACAATATTTTTCTGCCACAGAAAATAAATAATTAGTAAAATTATTAACTATTACAGCCGCAGCATGTACTTTTAACCGCTCTTCCCCATGCATTACTGCAACGTTTTTGCTAATACTTTCTGCAAATGTTTTTATAAACTGCAACATTTCGATGCTGCTGCCTTCTATTAAAAAAGGTATTTCGGGAATGACCTCCATTTCTTTGCGCAAACTTTGTAAGGGGTATAACACACCATAATTTGTCGACATGGTTTTTATAACATCTATCCCACAAGCGCCGGCCGTATGTATTACCGCGATATTTCCAAAATTCAGCGGATAAATAGCTTCGGGCATTGAAATATCTGACAGTGCCACAATAACAAGGTCTATATTTTTATCAGGTATTTCATCAAAGCTGATGTGTGAGCAATTAAAATTTGCGGCAAATTTTTCTCTTACCGTCCGATTTCTCGCAATTACCTGTTTAATTTTGTGACCATTTGTAGTACACAATCTCGCCAAAACAATTGCCACATTGCCGCAACCAACAAGCGTAATATTCATTTAAAATATTTATGAGGATATCTTCTTGTTTAAGCTTCATGCAACAAGACTTGTAAATATATTGAAAGATGTTAACTTAAAATATACATTACATACATAATTAATCGCTTTAAATCTTGCTTTTTTCAATTTTCATTTAATATTGCACAAACTTTGCTTCTTTTTTATTCGACTCCGGTCTTATAAAACGAATGATTATCGCTTAAAGCAAATACTTAAAAAATGTTATGGCAAAAAATTTATTAATTGTTGAATCACCCGCAAAAGCAAAAACCATAGAAGCCATTCTTGGAAAAGATTTTGAGGTGAAAAGTTGCTTTGGCCACATTCGTGATCTGGAAAAAAATGATATGGGTATTGATGTAAACAACAATTTTATACCTAAATATATTATTCCTGCAGAGAAAGACAAGGTGGTAAAAGACTTAATAAGTGCTGCAAAAAAATCTGATGAAGTATGGTTGGCTTCCGATGAGGACCGTGAAGGGGAAGCGATAAGCTGGCATTTAGCAGAGGTGTTAAAGCTAGACCCGAAAACAACCAAGCGCATTGTTTTTCACGAAATAACAAAACCCGCAATACAAAAAGCTGTGGCTAACCCGAGGCTCATAAATATGAACTTGGTAAATGCCCAGCAGGCACGCAGGGTGGTTGATAGGATTGTTGGGTTTGAATTGAGCCCGGTACTTTGGAAAAAAATAGGGATGCAGGGCGGTTTAAGTGCCGGCCGTGTGCAAAGTGTAGCAGTAAAATTAATTGCCGAAAAGGAAAGAGAAATAAACCAATTTAACGCAGTAAGCAGCTTTAAAATTGAAGCATTACTTGGTGCAACAGATTTGAATGACAGAACGGTGCAATTTAAAGCAGAAGGTACAAAATACGACCAGCAAGCCGATGCAGAAAAATTTTTAGAATCCTGTATTGGTGCAGATTACACGGTAAAAGATATTCAGATAAAGCCGGGTAAACGCACACCGGCGGCTCCTTTTACCACATCTACATTACAGCAGGAAGCCAGCAGAAAATTGGGTTACGGTGTGAGTAAGACGATGCTGCTTGCGCAAAAACTGTACGAAAGTGGTAAGATAACTTACATGCGTACCGATAGTGTAAACCTTGGCGAAACGGCTATGGATGCCATTAAGAAAGAGATAAGTTCGAGCTTTGGAGATATCTATTTGCAGGTAAGAAAATATAAGAATAAAAATGAAAGTGCACAGGAAGCGCACGAGGCCATCCGTCCAACTTATATGGATGCCCGTGTCGTTGCTGACCAGGATTTGAATCGCTTATATGAATTGATTTGGAAGCGGACAATAGCTTCGCAAATGAGTGACGCCATCTTTGAAAAAACCACGGCAAAAATTGAAATAAGTACTAACAAACAGGAATTAAGTGCAAGTGGTGAGGTCTTAAAATTTGATGGCTTTTTAAAAGTATATCTTGAGAGTACGGATGAAGAGGATGACAATGCGGAGGAAGACGAAAGCAGGTTACCCAATTTAAGAGTAGGCCAAAAACTTGCCTTTAGCCAGATGACAGGCTCAGAGAGGTTTACAAGACCCGGCGCACGGTACACAGAAGCATCGCTTGTAAAAAAACTTGAAGAACTTGGCATAGGCAGACCAAGTACTTATGCGCCTACCATTTCTACTATCGTAAAAAGAAATTATGTTGTAAAAAAAGACAAAGATGCTGTAAAGCGTACAACCCGTTTGGTTACTTTAAAGAAGGATAATACCATCACAAAAACATCATTGGAAGAAAATACCGGAGCAGAAAAAGGGAAACTTTTTCCAACTGATTTGGGTTTGGTTGTGACCGATTTTTTAAGTGAACATTTTAAAAGGGTAATGGATTATTCTTTTACGGCAAATATTGAAGAAGAGTTTGATGCAATTGCAGAAGGCAAAATGGTTTGGAACAAAATGGTAGGCGACTGGTATACGCCCTTTCACACAGGGGTTGCGCATACATTAGAAACTGCAGAACGTGCAAAGGGTGAACGAATACTTGGTACGGATGCTGCAACCGGTAAACCAATAAGTGCACGTATGGGGCGCTTTGGCCCAATGGTACAGATTGGTGCACAGACAGATGAGGAAAAACCAAAATTTGCAAAACTTACTGCTCAGCAAAGTATTGAAACGATAACGCTGGAAGAGGCGCTGGAACTTTTTAAAGTGGGTGCTCCGCTTGGTGAATATGAAGGGCTGGACGTAACCACAGGCATTGGGAGATTTGGGCCCTATGTAAAATTTGGCGAAGCATTTATTTCCATGCCAAGGGGTGAACAACCATCTACCGTTGATATAAACAGGGCCATAGAAATTATTGAAGCAAAACGGGTAGAAGATGCGCCTATAGCACATTATGAAGGTAAACCCATTACAAAAGGCAAGGGAAGGTTTGGTCCGTTTATAAAATGGAACGACTTGTTTATAAATATACCACGTGCCTACAATTTTGATACAATTACCCAACAGGATTGCAACGAACTTATTGAGAAAAAACTGGAAAAAGAATCTAACAGAATTATTCAAAACTGGCCTGAAGAAAAAATTACTTTAGAGAACGGGCAATGGGGGCCAATTATTAAGTTTAATAAAAAGAAATTGAAAGTTACCGGAGGTGGTGCAGCAGGCAAGTACACCGCTGAAGAACTTGCGGCACTTGACATTGATACAGTGAAAAAGATGATATTGGCGCAAGATCCAAAAGCATTTGATAAAGCACCTGCAAAAAAGAAAACAGCTCCCAAATTAGCAACAAAAAAAGCGGCTCCTAAAAAAGCAGCAGCCAAGAAAAAATAATGGTCTCTGTACAATACACGATAACCAAAGACGATTACGTAAGCTTTTACAGTTTCGTGTTTTGGGAAGAAGGTAAAAAGAAAAGACGTTTAAATTACGTAAAGCAAGCGGCTTTTTTATTATTGTTTCTAAGTGTTATTTATTTTGCCGGAGGATTGGGTTCTTTCAATACTATTTCTATTACCATTTACGCCTTAATTTTTTTATCTGTCATAATGCCTTTAATAAGCGGCAAAACAAATGTTATTAGAAGTGCCGAAAAGATAGCTGATAATGTACAGAATGTTTCGTTGTTTACCGATTACAACCTCGTTGCAACAGATGCTGATCTGTTTATAAAAACGAGTTACGCTGAAACGAAATATTTTTGGAAATCGATCATAAAAAAAGCAGAAACAGATACACATTATTTCTTATTTGAAAACGGAATACAAGCAATAATAATTCCGAAAAGAGCATTTAAAAGTGCTGAAGAAAAATTAGCTTTGAGTAAAATATTATCCAGAAATTTATCGCTGGATGCTGAATTTAACCAAATACTAACCTGATGCAGGAAAACAAAGAAATACAGGCATTGTTTAAGCTCATAGATGATCCTGACGAGGTCGTTTATGAAACAGTAAGCAACAAGATTATTTCGTTTGGTAAAGATATTATTCCAAACCTTGAACACTACGGTGAAGGTATTGCTAACACTGACTTACATGAAAAAATAGAACAACTTATACGGAGGCTTCATTTTGAAGATATAAAAGATGATTTTTTAAAATGGTCCACAGGCAATGCTGATTTACTGGCAGGTTGCCTGCTGCTTTCAAAATATGCGCATCCCGCCATGGATGATACCATTATTTTTAAAGAAATAGAAAAATTAAGAAGGAATATATGGCTTGAAATGAATAGCTATCTTACCCCGATGGAACAGATAAATGTAATTGGCAGCATTGTTTACAATTACTACAAACAAAAGGGCATTGAAATAAACTACGATAATGAAGATGGTTTTTTGCTGGATAAAACCCTTGAACTACGAAAAGGAAACGCCTTTGGGAATGGTACCCTTCTTTTAATACTCTGCGGTTTGCTCGATGTGCCGGTTTATGCCATCAATATTCCCAAACAGTTTATACTTGGTTACTTTGACCAGCATTACGATATACTAAACCCGAAAGGACACGCATCAGAAAAAATTAAATTTTACATAGATCCGGTAAACGGACAAATGTATTCTCATAAAGACGTGGAAAACTATTTTAAAAAAATGTCTCTTCCTCCTACTTCAGCTTTTTTTAAACCGTTTAATAATATTTCTATTATTGTGCTGCTGCTTTCAGAGCTAAAAAAATGTTATGAACCCTACAACCAAAAATTTAAATTATTTGAGTTGAACGAATTAATAGACATACTCTCTTTATGATTTACCATATTACTACAAAAAAGCAATGGATTGCCGCAAAAGAATTAGGTTTTTTTAGGGAACCTTCCCTACATACGGAGGGTTTTATTCACAACAGCACAGAGGCGCAGGTTGCCGGGGTTTTAGAAAGACATTACAAAGGTATTTCTGACCTAATATTATTGCATATTGAAGAAACCAAATTGGCAGCTGTATTAAAATATGAACTTGCCCCGTCGGCAAAGGAAACGTTCCCACACATATTTGGCCCCATTAATTTAGATGCAGTTGTAAAAATAACAGACATATGATTTCCTGGAGCGACTTTGAAAAACTTGATATTCGTATTGGAACCATCATAGAGGCAAAACCATTTGAAAAAGCAGGAAAGCCTGCCTATAAACTTACAATAGACTTTGGTGAGATGGGGATTAAAAATTCATCTGCACAAATAACCGCACTTTATAAATTGGAAGAGCTTATAGACAAACAAATAATTGCCATTATTAATTTTCCTCCTAAACAAATTGCAGATTTTATGAGCGAATGCCTTGTGCTTGGGGTTTACAATGAGCACAAGGAAGTTATTTTACTGCAGCCCGAAAGAAAAACGGCCAACGGCAATAAGATTGGATAGCAATTGTACCTGTATCAGTCGTTAGGTACTCGCTTCAAGCTATCCAATTACCCTTTCTACTTCATACTATCACTACCAAAAGAAAATGGTAACAATTGAGCGGCGTTTTCTATTATCATAACTTTTCCTTCCATGCCAGATAAGATAAGGCGCATTGGTTGCTGCATTCTCACTTCATATTCCGCAAGGCTTTGTCTACACATACCGCAAGGAGAAATAGGCCTATCGCTAACGCCGCTGCGAGAAAGATTATTGTAACTTATCGCCATCGTCTTTATCGGCTCATCGGTCTGTAACATACTTGCAGATGCAAGCAAAACCCTTTCAGCACAAATACCAACCGGGTAAGATGCATTTTCCTGATTGGTACCATACACTTTTTCTCCATTGTTAAAAATTGCCGCAGCTCCTACAAGAAAATTACTGTATGGCGCATAAGCTTTCTGTGTTGTTTTTCTGGCTTCTTCTAATAATGCAGCATCTTCTTTAGACAGTTCCATTATATCGTCATATACATCAAACCCAAAATTGTGTTCTTGTTTCATTAAATCATTTTTTTGCTTTCAGGCAAATTTCTTTTGCCTTTTAAATTACGTTTGTTAAACACCTTCTTTCATATTATTATTTTATCTACCCTTTTTAAAGCCAAATTGAAGGGTATAATTTCTTACAATTCCCTGGCCAACTTTAAATAAAAATAATTGAGATAAAAAATCCTCTCGGCTAAATTGCTGAGAGGATTTTTGTATCGATAAAGTTAAGTACTTATTTATATTTATTTTATGCCATTAAATAATCTCTTCCACCTTGGGCCTTTTTCCCAACTAAACCAAATAAGAGAAGCCTTTCCTACCACATGATCTTCGGGTACAAAACCCCAATAACGACTGTCGAGAGAATTGTGCCTGTTATCTCCCATCATAAAGAAATAATTCATTTTAAAGGTGTAGGAAGTTGCAGCTACATCGTTTATAAAATATTGCCCGTTTCTGTTTTCAAATTTATTGCCTTCATATACTTCAATGCAACGCTGGTAACGAATGAGATTGTCTGGCGTTAATGGTATAGAGGTTCCTTTTTGGGGAATCGTTAATGGTCCATAGTTATCGCATGACCAATGTTTAGATGAATCGTAATAAGGGAATAACGAACCTGATGGAAAATGTCCATCTGTTGAATTATAACTTACAATATAATCGGTTAAATTATAACCCTTTTGCAATTTAATTTTACTTTTTTCTTCATTGGTTATATTCACCTTCCAATGTGTTTCGTCTATTTTATCTAAATCTCCCTGCTCCACTCTCGCATCAATTCCAAATTCGCCAAGTTTTTCTCTATCTATGAAAGTTCCACTCGGGATCTCTAATGTGTAGTACCTTTCCGATTGAGGAAAAATAGGTTGAGGTTGACCATTTACAAACACTTCTCCATTTTTAACCTGCAACAAATCTCCTCCAATGGCTACGCATCTTTTAATAAAATTTTCTCTCTTATCTACAGGACGAGAAATGATATCTGCACCAAATCTATTCCATGTTTCTTCTCTACCTATTGCTCGTACAACTTCATAATAAGTTGTTTGGCTTCCAAATTTTTGTTCTTTATCATTTATTAAAGTATCATTTACAGGAAAATTAAATACAACAACATCATTTCTTTTTACCGGACTTGCAAACCATCTCGTATAAGGAATATACACCGCTTCCGTGTAAGATTTTACAGGCACAAAAGGCATGGTGTGGTGCACAAAGGGCATTGCAATAGGTGTGTTGGGAATTCGTGGACCGTAAGAGAATTTACTTACAAAAAGGAAGTCATTTACCAGTAAAGTTTTTTCCATAGATGGGGTTGGAATTGTATACGCCTCAAAAACGAAAGTGCGTATAATAGTTGCAGCAACTACAGCAAATGCCGCAGCATCAATCCATTCTCTGGATCCGGATTTTTTGTAGTTGTCAACTACCTTTTTACCGGCATATCTTTCACTGCTTGAAAAACCTAGATAAGGAAAATAAAGGAAGGGAAGAAAAACGGCAGCGGCATGGTGCCCTAAACCAAATCTACCAAAATACTCCGTAAATTTAATGGTGATCCATATCGTTATAAAAGCCCCCGCTACAGGAATTAACTGTACAAAGAACCACCATTTTTTGAGTTCCATTTTCTCTACCATACACCAGGTATTATAAAAAGGAACAAGTGCCTTCCAGGGTTCGATACCTGCTTTTTTAAACATTCCATACATACCAACGTGCCAGCCTAAAGCGGCAACAATAAAAATTAACCAGCCAATACTCATAAACAGATTTTTATTAGGCTCAAAAGTAATATTTGAAAATTATAGTTGAACAGATTTAACATTTGTATATGTGAAACAATACAGATACTATTGCGCTGCGTACGATTTTACATCATCCACTGTAATTGTTTTTCCGCTCATGATGATAAGCCTTTCTACGACGTTGCGCAACTCCCGAATATTCCCACCCCAGTTGTAATTTTTTAAAATTTCCATGGCAGCTTTGTCAATCTCTTTTTTAGGCTGTCCATATTCTGCGGCAATTTGTTTCATAAAATGGGCAGCAAGTTTGGGAATGTCGTCCTGCCGCTCTTTCAACGAAGGCACATGTATTATAATTACGCCAAGCCTGTGGTAAAGATCGAGTCTAAAATTTTTATCATTTACTTCTTTTAAAAGATCTTTGTTTGTTGCCGCTACAACCCTTACATCTACATTAATATCTCTATCGGCTCCTACCCTTGTTATTTTTCCCTCCTGCAAGGCCCGCAAAACTTTTGCCTGCGCATTTAAACTCATATCTCCTATTTCATCTAAAAACAAAGTGCCGCCATTCGCCTGTTCAAACTTCCCTATCCGCTGTTTTATGGCAGATGTAAAAGATCCTTTTTCATGGCCAAATAATTCGCTTTCTATCAATTCGCCGGGGATAGCTGCGCAGTTCACTTCAACCATCGGACCGCTATTGCGGTTGCTTTTTTCATGTATCCATCTAGCCACAAGCTCTTTGCCCACGCCGTTTTCGCCGACTATCAGCACCCGGGCATCTGTAGGCGCTACCTTTTCTATCGTGTGTTTTATTTTTTCTATCGCAGGACTGTCACCAACCATTTCGATGGTTTTACTTACTTTTCGTTTCAGCGTTTTTGTTTCTGCAGAAAGTTTTGTTCTGTCAGTAGCATTGCGCAGCGTAATAAGCAGCCTGTTAAGATCGGGAGGTTTACTAATGTAGTCAAAAGCACCTTTTTTTACAGCATCAACCGCAGTATCTATGTTGCCATGACCACTTATCATGATGATGGGAATGTCAGCATTAATTTCCTTCGCTTTTTCCAAAAATTCAATACCATCTATTTTTGGCATTTTAATATCACACAATACAACATCGTAATTTTTTACACCAAATTTTTTTAACCCTTCCTCTCCATCTCCTGCCTCATCTATTGTATAGCCTTCAAAGCCCAAAATTTCTGAAAGCGTTTTTCTTATTGCCTTTTCATCATCAATTATTAGTATCTCTGCCATCTCTCAATTTTAGTTACAAAGATTAAAAATACTATTTAAATATTTGTATTTGCATGTTACTTTATCGTATTGGTTTACGTGGTAAAAAATGATGTTAAGTTCTACCATTGACTTTACTATCTTTAAATAAAAAAATGAACCGCAAGCATTTTCTTAAATTAAGTTCGTTGGGGCTTTCCGCTTTGTCGTTTTCTAAAATAAAACCTATCGCCTCTGCACCTTTAAAGCCAATTGTTATTTCAACATGGGATAGCGGCATGGCTGTGAACGCAGCTGCCTGGAGTGTTTTGGAGAAAGGCGGGCGTGCACTTGATGCAATAGAACAAGGTGCCATGTCTATTGAAAATAAAATTGATTGTTGTGTTGGGTTGGGTGGCTATCCTGACAGGGATGGAATAGTAACCCTTGACGCCTGTATAATGGATGAATTTTCTAATTGTGGGGCAGTGGCAGGACTAGAACAGATCAAGCACCCAATTTCTGTGGCTAGAAAAATAATGGAGAGTACACCACACGTACTTTTGGTGGGCAACGGTGCGCAGCAATTTGCGGTAGAAAATGGTTTTGCAAAAGAGCCACAGATACTTTCTAAAGATGCACAGCAGGCATATAAAAATTGGCTTAAAACAAGCGAATACAAGCCGGAGGTAAATATTGAAAATAAGAAAGGCGCTAACGGTCCATTTGCTCCTGCTTTTTTTGAAGATGGCTCCCCCAATCATGATACGATGGGGCTGCTAGCCATAGATAAAAAAGGAAATATGAGTGGTGGCGTTACCACAAGCGGTATGGCGTTTAAAATTCATGGCAGAGCTGGAGATTCGCCTATAATCGGCGCGGGTCTTTTTGTGGACAATGAAGTGGGCTGCGCAACAAGCAGTGGCGTGGGCGAAGAAGTAATTAGGATTTGCGGTACACACCTGGTGGTTGAATTTATGCGGCAGGGTTATACACCCGAAAATGCCTGTAGAAAAGCCGTTGAGCGTATTGTGAACAGAGATAAAGCAAAAGCTAAAACCCTACAGGTTGGCTTTTTAGCCATGAATAAGAAAGGGGAGCATGGCGCTTATGCAGTGCAGAAAGGATTTGTGTATAGTTTAAAAACTGCAACTGAGAATAAAATAATAGAGTCGAAATATATTATCGTGTAACTGAAATAAGGTTATAATTTTTAAAAAAAATTTATTGAAATACATCTTAGAAACAATTGCCTTTAACATACACAGTTGCACCCTTGCACAGGCAGCCGGTGCGAATAGAGTTGAATTATGCGATAACCCCAGCGAAGGCGGCACTACCGCTTCTTATGGGTTTATAAAAACGGCAAGACAAGTATTAAAAATAGATTTATTCCCAATCATACGCCCCAGAGGTGGTGACTTTTTATACAATAATGCGGAGTTTGAGATAATGAAAACTGACATACAGGTTTGTAAAGATTTGGGTTGTAATGGTGTGGTTTTTGGCTTATTAGATAGTGATGCCACGATTGATAAAGTAAGGTGTAAAATATTGGTGCAGCTTGCATACCCAATGAGTGCAACATTTCACAGAGCGTTTGATCGTGTTACAGATCCACCACAGGCATTGGAAGATATTATTGGATGTGGTTTTGAACGAATATTAACGTCGGGGTATCATCCAACAGCCATAGAAGGTTTGGATAATTTGAAAAAACTGATACAAGTAGCAGATGACCGAATAATAATTATGCCGGGAAGTGGTGTGAGGTCGTCTAATATTGGCCAGCTTGCAAGAGTAACCAATGCTGTTGAGTTTCACAGTTCTGCCCGAAAAATGGAGAATAGTTCTATGAAGTTGTTTAATGAAAACATGAAAGAAAATTTACAGTCGGTAGCAATTGATGAAGAAGAAATAAAATCAATAATTGAAATACTTTCTCAATTACAGCATGAAGATTTTCACAAATGATTTCCTTTTATAAATTTATATTCATCTGCTTAATTTGTACAAATTCATTTGGGCAAACTTCTTCTATTAACCTTTCTAAAAACTGGCAATTTACAAATGCCAATAACATACATTGGTATAAAGCAACGGTGCCAGGTACTGTTCACACAGATTTATTAGCCAACAGACTTATAGCCGACCCATTTTTTGCAGATAATGAAAAAAGACTGCAATGGATTGATACCTGCGACTGGCTTTACAAAACAAATTTTACTGTAAGTGAAAAGCAATTGAGAAGTTATGGAGCTGAACTCATGTTTGAAGGCTTGGATACATATGCCGATGCTTATTTAAATGATGAGCTTATTTTAAAAGCAAACAATATGTTTCGTGGTTTTAATATAAATGTGAAGCCGTACATAAAAAAAGGAAAGAATGAATTAAAAATACATTTCCATTCAGCAAAAAAGGTTACTGACAGTATTGCGAGAGCTATTCTCCCACTCGTTTTACCAGATAATAAAAGAGTGTATTCACGTAAGGCACAATTTCAGTTCGGCTGGGATTGGGGACCAACATTTATTGGTTGCGGTATTTGGAAAAAAGTGTACCTAGACTTTTTTTATGCAAGACGAACTATTGATAGAAAACCTTTTCTACCAATAATGGCTAAGCTTGTCCAACAAAAAGATTCCATTGGAGAATCATTTTATTTTGAACAAATCGGAAAGCCGGTTTATGCAAAAGGCGCTAATTGGATTCCTGCAAATATTTTCCTGCCAAGTGTAAAAAAAAGAGATTATTTATCGCTGTTGTTACGGGTGAAAAATGCCAATATGAATATGCTGCGTGTATGGGGCGGTGGCGTATACGAGGATGATTATTTTTATGATGCATGCGACAGTTTAGGAATAATGGTTTGGCAAGATTTTATGTTTGCTAATGGTATGTACCCTGCGGATACTGAGTATTTACAAAACGTAAAACAGGAAGTCATTTACCAGATTGAAAGACTCAAAAAACACCCCTGTATTGTACTTTGGTGTGGCAATAATGAGATAGATGAAGCATGGCATAATTGGGGCTGGCAAAACCAATATAATCTTCACGGTGCCGACTCAGCAACAGTTTGGGATAATTATAAAACATTGTTTGAAGACAGTTTAAAAGCTTGGGTAAATGAATTTGATACTCGGCGCCCTTACATTTCTTCTTCGCCAAAATATGGATGGGGAAACAAAAAAAGCTTAACGGAAGGTGATAGCCATTATTGGGGATTGTGGTGGGGAATGGAAGACTGGGAAACTTTCAGAACACATACGGGAAGGTTTGTAAGTGAATATGGAATGCAGGCGATGCCAAATTACGAAACAGTAAAAACTTATACGCCTGCTAACAATTTATTTTACAAATCAAAAGCAGTACAATGGCACCAAAAAGCAAGCAATGGTTTTTATAAATTAAATTTTTACTTGGATAAATATTTTTTAGATAGTAACAAACTTTCTACCCGAAACTTAGAAGAATACACCTACCTCACCCAATGTTTACAATATTATATTCTTAAAAATACGATAGCTGTTCATCGAAGTAAAGAACCAAATAATATGGGAACTTTATTGTGGCAGCTAAATGATTGTTGGCCTGTAACCAGTTGGAGTATTACAGATTTTAGCAGAACGCCAAAAGCAGCTTGGTATGCAGTTAGAGAAGCTTACCGAGATGATGTAACGCATGCGACAGATGCGATTTATCCTAAAGATTTACAGTTAAAAAAACCTACGTTCATCATTTTGCCTGAAGGTGATAATAATTTTAGTATTCAAAGCAATGTAGATGCAAAATATGTTTACATAAATGTTGGAAAAGTTACTGATAAAATATCAGATAATTATTTCGATTTGAAAGCGGGTGAAAAAAAGATGCTGTCTTTTTCTAACAGGTATTTCTCCCTCTATTTAAAAAACAGGATGAAAATCACTTCGTTGTTTGATGTTCTACATCGACAAAAATAATTTTAAATTTATAAGTTCTTTTTGTGCAGAATTGCAATTGGAGAACCTTGCGCCATAAAAACAGTATCAGGTTCTGCTTTGTCTAAAAAAGCAAATTCACTTCCGTAAAGTTTTTCAAAATTGCATATAACCTTAAAACTTTTTACTTTATGTACAAACCAACTTGGGTGCTGTACAGCGTATTGAAATGTGGTAACTGCATTGTATTTTGAGTATCCCCAGTAATGTTCTGCAATAAATTCTTCTTTGCTGCCGGCAGTCATTGGAGAATTTTTCAATTCGGTAGTAGCTTCCAATTTATTCCAGTAGCCTTTATACTTCCAATGGTAACCTAAATTTATTTCGTCGGTGGTTTCTTTGTAAAAATTCTTCATGGGCAGCGTAACATATTTTTCTCTGTACAATGTATTTGCTACCATGGTTATGGCAAACTTTGGTACAATCTCTTTTATGAAAACAGCACCCCTTTTCCAAGTATCCCCATCCTTTACTTTTACGTAAAAACGTAGGTTTACTTCTTCAAAATTTATATGGAAAGGTATGCGCATGCCAAGCATCTTGGTCTGCTCAAACATAAATCCAATAAGGCTTACATAACATTCGCCATGGTAAAAATCCAACTCCGTTTTAGGTGGTAAATAAGGTGTTAATATGGCAGGATCAATAATATAATTTGCCATTATGAGATTGTTCCATTCAGCAGTCAGAAATTTTTTAGCCATTTTGTAAATTCGAGTTATATATTTTTTCACCGCAGAGAAAAGAGTTGAAAGAACTTTCGCAGAGGCCAGTACTTTACTTCTGCCTTTCTGTGTAATTCACTTTAAATATTAACCGTAAATTTTGATCTTTTGTAAAATAATTATAAAACCAATTAAAGAAAACAGAAAGCCGGTTTTTTACCCCAAGTATCAACATCAAATGAAGAAACATCCAAACCAACCAAGCCAAAAAGCCACCAAAATGTAGTTTAGGCTTGGGCACATCAACTACTGCCAATTTTCTTCCAACAGTAGCCATGGCGCCTTTGTCGTTGTACACAAATTCTTCCATACGATCGTTGTTGCTTTTCATTTGAATAAGTTTCAAATTATTCACCAACATGTCTGCATGCTGTATGGCAACAGGAGCTACTTGGGGGTGACCATTAGGATAACCAGCGTCAGCCTCCATATAAGCCACATCGCCTATAGCATACACATTTGTAAAACCATTTACCAGGCATTGCTTATTTACTTTAATTCTGTTACCTCTGGCAATAATAGTTGGCTCAATACCGGGCAACACATTTCCCTTTATACCTGCAGCCCATATAACCAAGGCGGTCTCTATAGTGCTACCATCTTTTAAGGTGGCGGTCTTACCATCATATTGGTCTATCAACGAATTTGTACGAACTACAACGCCCAACTTTTCTAAATATTTTTGTGATTGATCGCTGCTTTTTTCGCTCATAGCAGCGAGTAGTTTTGAAGATCCTTCCAGCAAAGTAATTTTCATTTTGCTAAAATCAAGTTCAGGGTGATCCTTAGCTAAAACAAACCTTCTCATATCTGCAATAGCACCGCTCAGCTCCACGCCTGTTGGTCCTCCGCCTACAACTACCACATTCATTAATCGCTTCAACTCCAGCGGGTCTTTGGTTGCTCCCGCATCTTCAAAGTTTTTGAGCATACGGTGGCGCAGTTCAATAGCTTCTACTGTACTCTTCATGGGTAGTGCATTTGCGGCCATTATTTCGTTGCCGAAGAAATTGGTATCTGCACCGGTGGCAATAACCAACTGGTCGTATTCAAAATCGCCAATATCGGTGATTACTTTATTCTGGGTATGTGCAATTTCTTTTACACAAGCCATGTAAAAACGAACATTGTTGCTGTTGTGAAAAACTTTGCGGAGTGGAAAAGAGATATTGCTGGCATCTAAACCTGCAGTGGCTACCTGGTAAAATAGTGGCTGAAACTGGTGATAGTTAAACCTATCCAGCAAAGTAATTTCAAAACCTGCTCTGTTGTTTAATTCTCTTGCAAGTCTTAATCCACCAAAACCACCGCCAATAATTACGAGTTTCATGTTAATAAATTTTAAGTTACAAAGATAGCAAACTTTCATTATTTATTGAAAGTTTAGAAATTTTGAATAACTATTTTCAGATATTCTTTTGTAAGGTTAAAGATTATATTTGTGTATTAAATAAATTTGTATGAAACAAATCTCAATCCAAATAGAAGATGACAAGGTTCCATTTGTAATAGATTTATTAGAAAAATTTGATTTTGTAAAGATTGAAGGTTTTTTAGAAAAAGAAAAATATACAATAACAGAAAGGCAACGTGAACTAGTTGAGATTGAAAGAAAAAAAATAAATGAAAATCCAGATTACCTACTTGATTGGGATGAAGTTATAGAACGAATAAGTGTTGATTAATGGAAATAAAAATTAAAATTACTCCTCCCGCAGAGACGGATATACAAAGGGCTGTAGATTTCTATAATAAAGTTCAGAAAGGTTTAGGAAACGAATTTAGAAATGAATTAAAAGTTAAAGTGAATCATTTAAGAATTGTTCCGGCATCAGGTTCATTCTTGTATGAAAATGTCAGGTTTAGAGTAATGAAAAGATTTCCTTTTATAATATTATACATTTTAAAAGATAACAATCAAATAGATGTCTTACGAATCTTCAACACTTCTTAATACCCATTCTGGTAAATCTTAATACAGCATCCTTACTTTTCTGGTTCCTTTCACTCCTCTCAATAACTCAATCGCATTTTTGCTGAGGCTTTTATCTAAATCCAACACCACATAACCAATACTTTCATTTGTTTTCAAGTATTGCCCAAGAATATTAATTTTATTGTTACTTAATAAAGTATTGATGCTGCTTAAAACACCGGGTACATTGTTGTGTATATGCAATATTCGGTGAGCACCTTCCTGCGGCGGCAATGCAAGCCCAGGAATGCTGTGCGAGCCTGTACTGATGCCTTTTTCTAGATAATTAAACAATTTTGTGCCTACATCTATCCCAATATTATTTTGTGCTTCTTGTGTACTGCCACCTATATGCGGTGTTAAAATAACATTGGGTAAATCCTGCATCTCAGATTGAAATGCATCTCCATTTTTCTCCGGCTCTTGTGGAAAAACATCTACAGCAGCGCCACCAATTTGCCCGCTTAAAATTGCTTTTCGTAGAGCAGGTAAATCAATAACGGTGCCTCTTGCATAGTTTAAAATGATAGCACCCTGTTTACAATACGAGAGCGTTTGTTTATTTATCATATTTTGCGTAGATAAAATTTCAGGCACATGAAGCGTAATGATATCTGCACGCTGCATTAAATCTTTTAAACTCTTACTTTCTGCTGCATTACCCAACGGTAATTTAGTTTCAGCATCGTAAAAAATAACTTTCATGCCTAAAGATTCTGCCAACACACTTACCTGGCTGCCGATATTTCCATAACCAATAATGCCAATTGTCTTACCACGCAATTCGTGGCTGCCGCTTGCATCTTTCATCCACCTTCCTTCATGCGCAGCTTTATTTTTATCTACAATTTTTCTGATCAGCATAATTGAAGATGCAATTACCAATTCTGCCACACTTCTAGTATTACTATAAGGCGCATTAAAAACGGCTACACCATTGGCAGATGCGGCTTCCAAATCTACCTGATTTACACCTATGCAAAAACAACCTATTGCCTGTAGCTTAGTAGCAGCCTGTAGTACAGCGGCTGTTATTTGCGTTTTACTTCTTATACCAAGTATGTGTACATTTTTTATTTCTTTTACAAGATCCGTCTCGCTAATGCCTCCACTCAATTTTTTAACAGATGCATAACCGGCAGCCGTAAACTGCTCCACAGCAGCCTGACTTATGTTCTCTAAAAACAAAATATTTATATTTTCTTTCGGGTAGCTGGTAATTTTCTTATCTGCCATAGTTTAAAGTGCTTATTTTGCACAAATATATCTGTAAGGATCGTTTGATAAGAGATGTACATAATTTTATTGAGATAAATCCCCTGTCTGAACACGATGAAGCACGATTGCAACAAAATATTTCTTTTTCTCGCATATGTACTTTTTTTTACGGCCTGTTCGCAAAACAGCCGAAAGAACGATTTAAATACAGATCAAAAAACTTTTACCTATACCATTCCCGCGCCGTTACCTATATTAAATGAGGAAAGACAAAGAATAAACAACGAAACGCAGCATTTTTATGATACCACTTTAGGACCTTCGGGTTTTAATGGCGGCATAATTGTAGCGAAAGGAGGCAATATTATTTTTGAAAAATACAATGGCTCAATGAATTTAGATGGTAAAGACTCGATGAAAGAAAATAAAGCATTGCACATTGCATCGGTTTCTAAAACCTTTACAGCAATGGCCATTTTAAAATTGCAGGAAGAAGGAAAGCTTAATATTAATGATACACTCACAAAATATTTCGCTGGTTTTAATTATCCAAACGTTACAATCAAAAATTTGTTAAGTCACCGAAGCGGACTTCCAAATTATTTATATTTTATGGAGAAAGTAGGTTGGCCAACTGATAGCATTATGCAAAATAGAGATGTATTAAAATGGTTAATCGAAAGAAAGCCTTTTATAAAAGACATTAGCCCAGCAGATACAAAGTTTAACTACTGTAATACCAATTATGCGATGCTTGCACTTGTTATGGAAAGGGTGACAGGCAAACCGTATCCTGAATTTTTGAAGGAAACTATTTTTGACCCACTTGGCATGAAAAATACTTTTGTTCATTTTTTTAACGACGGAAAAATACGCTCTAAAAGTTTTGACTGGAAGGGACGAGAGATACCAGACAACAACCTTGACGCAGTTTACGGCGATAAAAACATTTACAGTACAGCTCGTGATTTGTTGATATGGGACAGAGCTTTATCTGATACAATTTTCTTAAATGGAGCATCACTTTCAGCAGCTTATACGCCATACAGCAAAGAAAGGTCCGGTATAAAAAATTATGGCCTTGGCTGGCGCATGAACATTTATGGAGAAGATAAAAAAATTATATTTCACAACGGGTGGTGGCATGGCAACAATACAACTTTTATAAGGTTGTTAAAAGAAGATGCAACAATCATTGTATTAAGCAACAGATTTGCCCGTTCGGTTTATACATCAAAAATACTGGCAAATATTTTTGGAAATTATTTTGATGCAATGGAAGATGATACAGAAACCGTAGTGCCCACAGCTGTTCCAGAGGTTTTTCCAACAGACAAAAATGCAAGTAAAAGCAAAAATTAAAACTCTTTCGGCAGCCCCCATCCAACTATTTCAGTCTTTCTAATGACTATCCGCAATTAGGAGCAAGGTTTATACCATGCCTCGGCGATAGCCGCCACCATTAACCTATCAAATAATTTTATACCAAAATACCTCCGATTAAATTTGTAGCAAAATTCATTGAGATA
>JBJXGJ010000090.1:0-15621 GCA_046153805.1 Ferruginibacter sp.
CAGGGTCATAATGTTATTGGCTATATTAACAACAAAGCAACCAACACTATTATTCTTGGTGCACATTACGATCACCTTGGCTATGGTGAAGACCATAACTCATTGTACAGCGGAATTACACCGATGGTACACAACGGTGCAGATGACAATGCAAGTGGCACAGCAGCTTTGATTGAGCTCGCTAAAAAATTACAAAAATCATCGTTCAAAAAATACAATTATCTGTTTGTTTCCTTTTCGGGAGAAGAGCTTGGTTTGTTTGGTTCAAAATATTTTACTGACCATGCCGGGCTGGATTTAAAAACGGTGAACTACATGATAAATATGGATATGGTAGGAAGATTAAACGACAGTACACACGGACTGACGGTTGGCGGCTATGGAACTTCTCCAACTTGGGGGAAAATCATAAACACAAAAGATGCCTATTTTAAAATAAATGCAGACAGCAGCGGCAGCGGACCAAGCGATCATACATCGTTTTACAAAAAAGATATACCGGTGTTGTTTTTCTTTACGGGCAGCCACAAAGATTACCACAAACCAACCGATGATGCAGATAAAATAAATTACGAAGGAGAGTTGCAAATAATAAAATACATAGAAAATATTATTGCGCAAACCAACGGGATGGATAAACTTGTTTTTACAAAAACGAGAGAAGTATCTATGGGTAAAAGCAGCTTTAAAGTGAGCATGGGCATAATGCCGGACTATACTTTTAGCGGCAACGGTGTATTGGTAGATGGGGTTTCAGAGAACCGGCCGGCTATAAAGGCGGGGATAAAAACGGGCGATATTTTGATGCAACTCGGTGAGTATAAATTCAGCGATGTGCAATCTTACATGGACGCACTGAATAAATTTAATAAAGGAGAAAGCACAAAAGTAAAATTTGTTAGAGGAAAAGAAGAGCTGGAATTTATGGTGACGTTTTAGAAAAAGTCACCGCAAAGAACCAAAGAAAAAGGAGTTTGCGCAGAGAGGAGCAACTCTGCGCAAACTCTCCTAACTCATTTCTCTGCGGTGAAAAAAACAAATCATGAAACTTAAAATAAATACCGAAACTTTAATTGAAGAATTCTTTGACAGCACATATCTGTTGGGTATTATTGCGCCGGTAAAAGACTACCAGTTTATTTGGCATATTAACCAGGGACTGGGTTATCATTTTGTAATGAACCATAGTTTAGAAATACAATTAAGAAAAAGAGAACGCAATTATTTTTTTTCTATTTATGAGTATGTTGTTCCCGGCTCTACTATGGTGCATTATTTGTACAACAACGAAGATGATGGGGAGTATTTGCTACCCGAGTTTAAACACCTCGATTATTTGTGGCTGGCAAAAGGAGAAGAAATGGAAAAACAGGAAGTAAGTGTGTTAGTCCAGTCTTTAAGATTATTACCTGCTGTACAATTGGTAACAGAAATGACCAACGAAAAAATTAAAAACAAACAGTTTCTTATTTTTTAAGAATGCAAAATTTATCATTATGTGGAAAGAAAAATCAGGCAAACTCTATCAAAAATTTGAATTTAAAACGTTTGTGGAAGCGTTTTCATTTATGACCGCCGTGGCTTTATTAGCAGAAAAAGCAGATCATCACCCTACATGGAAAAACACGTATAACAAAGTAGAAATTTGGTTAAGCACACACGATGCCGGCGATGTAGTAACCGCAAAAGATACAAAACTTGCCAAGCAAATAGATGGCCTTAAAGCCGCTGCTTAAAATATTTTGTGAGTGCAAAAATGGAAACAAGCATCCATACGGCTTCCAAAATAATAAAAGGAAAAAAACGAATAGCAACACTGGAGGCGCAGGATAAACCTGCGCCCACAATGTTTAATAGAATATAAGGTAGGCTATCCTGTTTCCATTTTTGCAAAATGTTCATCAAAAATCCAACAGCAAAATGGTTACACCAATAGACCCTAAAATTTCTCCTGTAGAAAAACACATTACTGAAGATTTAAATGACAGTCACCACTTTTTCTGTTTTAGGTATCAGTTGCCCAATCGGCTTTGTAAAAGCATCCAGACCGCTTTCATTTAAAATTTTTATCAAATTACCCATGCCGTTTTTATTTACTGCAATTAATAACCCACCGCTCGTTTGCGGGTCGGCAAGTATTGCCCATTGTTCTTCTGTTAATTCACCAATTTTATGACCGTAGCTGTCCCGGTTTCTGTTGGTGCCTCCGGGCACACAACCCTGTGAAATATATTCTTTAATATCTTCACTAATTAATGGCACAGCATCAATATTTATAATAGCACTTAAGCCGCTTCCTTCCGCCATTTCTGTGAGGTGACCAAGCAAGCCAAAGCCAGTAACATCCGTCATAGCTGTAACATCCGCTTGTTTTCCGATATGTTCACCAATTTTATTTAACTGCATCATTTGGTTTGCCGCAAGGTTTTTATGTTCATCTTTCAGCAACGATTTTTTTTCTGCAGTTGTCAGTATGCCCACACCGATCGGTTTGGTAAGAAATAATAAATCGCCCTCCTGTGCTTTGTTGTTTTGCTTTATATTTTCAATATTGATAATACCATTTACGGCAAGCCCAAAAATCGGCTCCGGCGAATCTATACTATGTCCACCCGCCAAAGAAATACCCGCTTCTTTGCAAATACTTCTTGCACCATCTATCACCTGCTGCGCAACTTCAGGAGCTAACTTATTTATTGGCCAACCAAGAATAGCAATCGCTAGTACGGGTTTGCCACCCATGGCATAAACATCGCTGATGGCGTTTGCAGAAGCGATGCGCCCAAAACTAAAAGGATCATCTACAATGGGCATAAAAAAATCAGTGGTGGAAATCAATGCGGTGCCATTGCCAATATCCAAAACCGCAGCATCATCTTTACTATGATTGCCTACAATTAATTTATCATTATCGGGCATAGCAATATTACCTTTTAAAATTACATCCAACACTTGTGGAGAAATTTTACAACCGCAACCGGCCCCATGGGAATATTGTGTAAGTTTTATTTCACTCATCTTAATTGTTATTCAGTTTTATTAATTGAATATTTTGCTCTGTATTTACAGCAGTAGCTGGAATTTGCATTATAAGTTCTTCTGCATTTTCTCTGTTGTACAATCCTTTTGCATACCACTTATCGTAATAATGTAACAGTATTCTAAAACTCTCTTTAAAATTATTTTCCAGCAAAAAGTTAATGGCATTTTTTGTTTCTAATCCACCAAGTCTTTTTTGAATACGCATAATGGCATTTACAAGACCTGTTTTTTCATGCACGCCATATTCTTCCGTTAAATAATTTAATCTTTCTTCAAAAGGAATATCAACAAAATAAACTGGGGCCTTTCGCATGCAGTACCAAAGTGGCATCGGTATTTGCAAGTTGCCTATTCGCTGGCTTTCATCTTCGAGCCATATTGGGTTAAAGGTTAAAGGTTCAAGGTTCAAGGTTGGTTCGTTTAACTTTGAAGATTCGTTATGTAATTGATGTTGTTCGTTATCTGTCGTCTGTTGTCTGTCGTCCAATTCTTTCGCTAATAAATTTTCAAACATTTCCTGCGTAGGCTGTGGCGGATTACCCAATGCACCCAAGGCCGAACCTTTGTGATTTGCCAAACCCTCTAAATCAATAACACGATTGTTTTCTTTTGCCAGTGCATGCAGAAGCAATGTTTTCCCGCTACCTGTATATCCGCCAATTATTTTAAAATGATAGTCTTTTGTAAATTGTTGAAGCACCCAGTTTCTATATGCTTTGTAACCACCAATAAGTGTATAAACTTTAAAACCGTACAGATCTAATAACCAACCTACAGCTGCGCTTCGCATACCACCACGCCAGCAATGAAGAAGGACGGTTGCGGGTTTAGGTGTTTCGAGTTGCGGGTTAGTTACAACATCTTTAGTGTTCTTTATTATTGAATTGATTTTTTTTTGAGTATTTATACCCGTAACCCCCAACCCGTAACCTGCCACTATTTCCTCTACTCGTTCTACCACCCCCCGCATATTTGGTCCGAAAAAATCAAGACCGATTTTGATGGCATTTTCTCTGCTTTGTTGCTTATAAGTAGTACCAACTTTCGCTCTTTCTTCGTCGTTAAACAACGGTAAATTAACTGCGTCGGGCATATGTGCATGTGCATATTCGCCGGGGCTGCGCACATCAAGCACAGGGTGATTTTTTGCAAGCAGCAAAAATTCGTCGATAGTAATTTTAGTAACAGCCATAAGTGTAGGACGTAAAATTAATGAATATGCAACCCTTACAATAGAAAGTATTTGTTGAGATTAGTAAAATAAAAAAGCCTTCAGTTACGAAGACTCTTTTGAATATCATTTTAATTCACATTTGACCATTCACATTTCACTATTTGCTTTTTATAAACTTGAATGCTGCTGAGTTCATACAATATCTAAGACCGGTAGGTTTTGGACCGTCGTTGAAAACGTGGCCTAAATGCAAACCTGTACTTGTTTCAATGATCTCATCTCTCGACATGCCATAGCTATCGTCGTTTACAACGGTTACTTTGTTTTTATCTGCCGGAGCCCAAAAACTTGGCCAACCGGTGCCTGATTCAAATTTGGTTTCTGATGAAAACAGCGTATCGCCTGTTGCTGCGCTTACATAAACGCCTTTTTCGTGGTTGTTAAAATAAGGATTATTAAAAGGGGCTTCTGTACCACGCTTTACCATTATTTCAAACTGTGTTGGCGTTAATATTTGTTTCCATTCAGCTTCGGTTTTTCCTTTTGCAAAAGTTTGAGCTGGCGGTTTCTTGTCCATTTTCTTATTTGGTTGTTGCGCTGTGCATGCACTTGCCACAATAATTAAACTTAATAATGCTGTAAAATACTGTTTCATTTTTTATACTTTTTTGTATAGTTAAATAATTATGCTACTAGATACTGTATACGATGCATGTTGGTTTTGCTTACATAAAATTATGTTATAGAAATTGCAATAAACAATATGCTTACTGGAAAGGCAGAATAGTTGCGGAAAATTACAAGCGTGTAGTGTGCGCTGGTCTTTACGGGGCATTCATTTTAAAATAGAAATGATTGTGGTTGTTACATTTAGGGTTAAAGTCCGATGAACATTTTGGGCATCTATAACCCGACTTAAAATATTCGTCAATGGTTAATTCGTGTTTACAGTTGCCGCACAAAATTGCTTTGTTGTCGAATTCCTGCTCGGGCCAAACTTGTGCCGGATGGTTTGCAAGTTCTTCGTGGCAATGAATGCAGGCGTAATAACTATTGCAACACTTAAATTTAATAGCGATAATATCCAACGGTGAATGGTAGTGGGCGCAGCGAGTAAAATCGTCGGTTAGTTTTCCATGAATGTTCATTGGGTAAAGGTACCTCACCCTCGGTCTCTCTCCAAATGGAGAAGGAGGACATAGAAGATTGGTTGGGAGATTAGAGCGAAAATACCTTGCCGTCGATCTCTCCCGAAGTCTGGACAAGTTCTCCAAGGGAGAGGTAGAATGGCGGAGATTACTAAGGAGATAAGCTTGGGAATTGCTAAGTGTAAAGATTTTTCGCCTCTCCGAACCCCGAAGGGGTTCACTTTGAGTAACCATGGGCAGTTCATGACCCACGGCGCAGCCCGAGGGTACCTGCGCAGCAGCAAATAAAGGCACCATCAAAAAAAGCTGAAAATAAAGTTACTGCTGAACCCTAGCCCGATTGCAGCAAGTACCCCGAAGTGTAGTGAAGAAGGAACGAAACGAGGAGTACTGCGTAAAGCGGGACAAATCACGATTAGAAATCTAAGCCGATTGCTCCCAATAAGAAAACCTCCAAAATTGAAGGCTCTTCATAAGTAAATTAGCGGATTATCTCATTCTCCTTATCCGTTCATACTGGTTAAAAATTCTGCATTGTCTTTTGTGCCTTTCATATTTTTAAGTAAAGTATTCAAAGCTTCTTCTGGGTTCATATCTGCCATGTGCTTGCGCAATACCCACATGCGCTGGAAGGTCTCTTTGTCCAACAACAAATCATCTCTACGAGTGCTTGATGCAACAATATCGATGGCCGGGTAAATGCGGCGGTTAGATAATTTACGCTCTAACTGTAACTCCATGTTACCCGTTCCTTTAAATTCTTCAAAAATAACTTCGTCCATTTTACTACCGGTATCTACCAACGCTGTAGCTATAATGGTAAGCGAGCCACCATTTTCTATTTTACGTGCCGCACCAAAAAACTGCTTTGGCTTTTGCATTGCATTAGCCTCCACACCACCACTTAAAACCTTACCACTGCTTGGCGCAACCGTATTATGTGCACGGGCCAAACGGGTAATTGAATCTAATAAAATAACGACATCATGGCCGCACTCTACCAAACGTTTTGCTTTATTTAATGCAATGGTAGAAACCTTTACGTGCTTGTCCGCCGGCTCATCAAAAGTAGATGCAATTACCTCTGCACGTACACTGCGTTCCATGTCTGTAACCTCTTCCGGGCGCTCGTCTACCAACACAATCATCAAATAACATTCTGGATGGTTTTCTGCAATGGCATTTGCAAGCTCCTTTAACAACATTGTTTTACCGGTTTTTGGTTGCGCTACAATTAAGCCACGCTGCCCTTTACCAATTGGCGTAAACAAATCCATTATTCTTGTGCTGTAATTATCAGATCTTGTAGTAAGGTTTAATTTTTCAAATGGGAATAACGGAGTAAGGTAGTCGAATGGTACACGGTCACGCACTTCTTCCGGCGATTTGCCATTGATGGTGGTAACCTTTAAAAGGGCAAAATATTTTTCCCCTTCTTTTGGTGGGCGAACGGAGCCTAAAACAGTATCGCCTGTTTTTAGACCAAATAATTTTATTTGTGACGGAGATACATAAATATCATCCGGCGAAGAAAGGTAGTTATAATCGCTGCTGCGCAAAAAGCCATAGCCATCGGGCATCATTTCCAATACACCTTCGCCTTGTATGATACCATCAAATTCAATGTTAAAAACAGGTTGTTCTCTTGGTTTAAATTGTGGGCGAACCGGTTGGGTTTGTTGTGTAGGTTCTTCTACTTCTGGTTGTTGTATATCTTCTTCCTGCAGCAATTGTGCAAAAGCTGGAGGAAGTGTTGTTTGTTCGCTTGTTATTGGTTGTAGTTCTTCTTCATGCTGTGATGGCTGCTCTTCTACCTTTTCTTTCTTAAAGGGTTTTCTTTCTGCATCGGCAGGTTTTTTACCGCGTAAAACTGGTTCTTTTTTTACTGGAGCTTTAGGGCTTTCGTTAACAGTCTCAAGAGGTGTTTCGGCAATGGTTTCTCCCCCTGTAGTTATTAAAGCAGGTGCCGGACTATCTATTTTTACAATTCTTTTTCTTTTGGGTTTCTCAGCATCGCTACCGGCGGCGGCGTTGTTTTCTGGGTTCATATCTAATTGTTTTTCAAGAATAGCCGCAATAAGGTCTGGCTTTCCAAGTTTTTTCATTTGGGGAATACTGAATTTTTCCGCAATGTCGTGCAGTTCAGGAACGAGCAGGTCGTTCAGTTGGGTTATGTCGTACATAAATTGTCAGGAATGCGTTTCAAAAAAATTCGCTGTTGAACGTTTGTAAATTGAAGTTGAAAATTTGATATTTGGTTGGAAAATGTTTATGCGGATGCAAAATAACAGAGCAAATAAAACTCGTTTTCCATTGCAATAATAAACATAATTGAACAAATTAAAACAAAAATGTTTTAAACAATATTTTTATATTAATTATTTGGGAACTCATTTCTTATCATTAATCAATATTTTATAAAACTTAATAAGCTCCTCTTTTTCTGCGGTTCCCAATATTTTATCTTTATCGAACAAGGTTTTAAAAAGCACAACTCTTTTATGTTGGGGATACTTACTTAAAATTTCCTCAATCATGTTGCCCGCTTCAGCATCCATTTTTTGCTCCTGGTGCACAACAGTAACTTCTGAGCGATGCGTAACATGTTTCGTTTTTATAATAGCTTCCAGCGTAGCAAGTTTGCCTTGCGGTATGCCAGGTATTCGGGCAGCTTTGCCCTGCAAGCCTTCCAGCTGTTTTTTGCTGAGACCACCCCGCTCCATATATTGATGCGCAATACTTTTACAAAAAGTATCGCTTGGCCTTGCAAAAAGTACAGCTTCAATTATGTCTGCAATTATATCAATATCGGGGTTTATGCGGTACAAGTTGTAAAGGTAAGTGCTTAAATATTTCTAAATAACCTGCAAAGGGTATAATACAGCAGGTAAATAAATGCATTTTGTGTAATACCAATTTATAATACTAACTGTATGAAATATCCATGAGTAATTAGTACGCTGAAACTGAGTATGATTAAATTTAAGATACTCATTTTCAATACGTTATAAAATTTAAACAAATGAAAAAAGATGGTCTGTAGTCCATTCTTTTAAAAAAAGATGCCGCCCTCCTGAATCGGCCACAACAGGAAGAAAACATAAAGAATAAATGCCAAGGAAAAAGCCATTGCTTAAGTAGATGAAAGTTGTAGGTAAGTAAGGAGCGTACGGCATAATAGGATACCAAACGTATAAATAAAAACTGGCTTGGCATCTGCCGTTCGAGCATTTATAGAGCAGATAGAAACCCCATAGTGGAAAGTACAATTGTACACAGAAGGCTTAAATGAATCTATTGATAAAAAAAATGCTGAGACCGTTTTGTACAGAGTATTGCAGGAGTGTATAAACAATGTAATAAAACACGCTGGGGCAACCAGCCTGGATATTGCGTTAATAGGAGATGAAACGGGTATAAACGCCACCATAGAAGACAACGGAAAAGGCTTTCATATAAGCGATAAAAAAAGAAATATACCTGTATCGGTTTAGATAGTATGCAGAAACGGATTGATTTTTAGATAGTACAATTGAGTGGCAATCATCGCTGGGTGCGGGTACACTTGTGGCAGTGTATGTACCATCCTCGGTTTAGATATTGGCGGTATCTTTTTTAAACCCTGCTACAAATGTTTTTGGTGTAAATTTTGTAAATTACAAACACAGTAAACCTATATTTATTAAACGCCTCAATAAAAATGATTGTTATGCCAACAAAAGAAAACAAAGATGTAAAAACAGACCTGCGCCACGATAGCATGGAATTTTCTGCCGCTACAGATGGAGATGACAAATTGGATGCTGACGATTTTAACCGGGAAGACGATGGGATAAGTGGTGAAGAATTAAATGCAATTGAGCAAGATGATTTGGAAATGGCAGCAGCACTAAATGCAGTGGAGACTGATAGAATGGTTGACGCCGAGAACTTACCGGAAGAAAGTGATGAGGATGATTATTACGACAACGAAGACCAAGTTGAAGATGAGGAGGATAGGTTGTAGTTTAATTAGACGGCTCTGCTGACAATAATTCATTTACAACGCACCTTTTTATTTGAAGTAGTTAATTTACATTTTCATGCTAAAAATTCTCACCCTTGCTTTTACTGCAGCTATAACGGGGCTAACCTGCATTGAACTAAACAGCAACGATAAAAAGCACAAGCCTGTAAAAAATGCGGACAATAAAATACCCGCAGACACGAGTGCTGTCCAAAAAAATTACATTGGTTACTGCGCAGGCTGTCATGGTGAAAAAATGGATGCCTTTGTTGACAGAAAATGGAAATACGGAAACAGTAGAGAAGCTCTTTTTAAAGGAATTAAAGACGGTTACCCAAATGGTGGTATGCCAGCGTATGATTCTGCATTTAATACAAGAGAAATATATGCATTGGCTGATTATATTTTAAACGGAATAAAAAACAGAGAACGGTACGATTTTAATTCGGTTCCTAAACAAAACTTATTTGTATCAGAAGAACAAAATGTAAAACTGGATACCGTTTTAAGCGTTATAGGCATACCTTGGGCAATTGCTTTTTTGCCCAATAATGAAATGCTGGTAACAGAAAAATCCGGCGAGCTGCACCATATTTACAGCAACAAAAACAAACAGCTTGTTACAGGCGTACCTGCAGTTGTAAACGAAGGCCAGGGAGGTTTACTTGATGTAATTATACACCCGCAGTTTGAAAAAAACAATATCATTTACTTATCCTATTCAAAAGCAAAAGACGATAATCCTGCATTGGCAACCACTGCCATTTTAAAAGCCACTTTTAAAAACAATGAACTTACAAACACTAAAATAATTTTTGAGGCATTGCCGTATTCAACCACCCGTCACCATTATGGTTGCAGAATGGTTTTTGGGAACGATGGCTTGCTTTATTTTTCTGTAGGCGAAAGAGGCAATGAAAAACAAAACCCACAGTCTACCGCTAATGACCTTGGCAAAATTCATCGTATTACAGATGATGGTGGCATACCTGCTGATAATCCATTTGCACAATCCGGCACTGCCAAAAAAACAATTTACAGTTATGGTAACCGAAACCCGCAAGGGCTTGCTATGGATAAAGCTACGGGCAAAATATGGGAAACAGAGCATGGGCCACGAGGCGGCGATGAAGTAAATATTATTGAACGGGGTAAAAATTATGGGTGGCCGGCCATATCGTTTGGTATAAATTACAATGGTAAAATAATTACAGATAAAACAGCATTGCCGGGCATGGAGCAACCAATGCTTTATTGGATACCTTCTATAGCACCAAGCGGAACAGCGTTTGTAGAAGGCGATAAGTACAAAGGCTGGAAGGGCGATTTGTTGTTAGGGTCACTAAGGTTTAATTACTTAAACCGATGTAAAATAAAAGATGGTAAAATAGTGGGTGAAGAACTGTTGCTAAAAAATATTGGTAGAATGAGAGATGTAAGAATGGGCCCCGATGGATTTATTTATGTAGCAGTAGAAAACCCCGGCTATGTGTTTAGGTTGGTACCGGTGGCAAAGTAATCATGTTGTATGAGTGCATTAACCTTTTTTCGGCACAATTATTTATTGATATTGTAAAACAAAAGCGAAATGAAGAACGACACAGTTGGTAACGAAACACCGGGAGATGAAAATGTACCATTGAAAAGTGAAGAAGAAATAGAATTGGAGGTGCTTGCAGAAAACGATCCCGATGATGCTGTTCACCTTACACCACCGACAGCAACAGAAGAAAACAAATTGCAGGACCCTGATGATGCTGTACACAAAACAGTAACCCAGCATAATATTGGAAATGATCTGGATAACCAAGCAGATCTTGATGAACTCGTACATGGCCAATAAAAGTGTTTCTGTACTAGAAACTTGAAATGAAAACGCATCATACAATATTTGCTATCGGCAACCGATTAAAAATATATTGCTACGGTTAATCATAATTCTACAAAGCAATAAACCGCAGGGTTTCCTGTACAACAGCCTGCATAGCTGTGGGCAATGTTGCACTTGGCCATGGATGCGTTCGACCAAATACATGGTCGCTTTCAGCAATAAATAAAACAGATGTGGGTTGCCAACGGTGAAGATCATACGCTGTTTCTACAGGCACGGCAGTATCTAAACTTCCATGGCAAATGAGTACGGGTATAGTAAGACTTCGCATGGCAGTTTCAATATGGAGTGCGGCTGCGTTTTCTTCATAATCTTTATACAACTGGTAATAAAGCGGCAAGTTTTGCTTGGTGCGGCCGTTTGCATAATAGGCTACACCCGTGGTTTTCCACTCCTGCAATTGTTCGGCATTCCAATTGGTCCAAGGGGTTTTACACACACTAATGCCTGCCCAGGTTATCAGCTTTTTTATGCGATTATCTTTCGCTGCATACAAGGTAGCAATGCCAGCACCCATGCTGTGACCAATTAAATAAATATTATTTTTATCAATGGCTTTGTTGTGTATGTTTTCAGCATGGCTCACCCAGTTGATAACGCAGCTCACATCGTACAACTGTTTTGTATAATTGTTATTGCCGAATGCTTCGAGGTCTACAAAATCCTGTAGGTGCTCGTGCGTAGTGCCGTTGTGAGAGAAATTAAATTTGACAAAAACACAACCTGCTGCTGCAAATTGAGCCGCTATGATATCTGCATTGCCCCAGTCTTTAAAACCATTAAACCCGTGGGCAAATACAACAACGGGTTTCGCGGTAAACGGATTTGTATAAAAAATATCAAGCGTAATTAGCTTGCCTGCTGCACCGTGCAAAATGTTGTTTTTTGTAATATACATAAAGGAGAAATTAATGCAATAAAAGACATTTTCTATTACTTTAAAAACTTTTTTTATTGTATTACCAATGCTAAAAATACTTTTATGAAAATGTTGTTATTCTGCAACTGTATGCTTCTCGCTTTGTTATCAGCTTATGCGCAGCAAAACATGACGCCAAAAACCACTGCCCAAATGGTAAAAGAAAATTTTAAAATACGTGCTGTGGTACAGCAGGGTAAAGTGGTAGGTTACAATACCTTTTTTGTAAGCCAGCCCAAATGCGAACAGCCAGATGTAACGGCAAATGAATCTACGCTAAGCCTGCGGTTGCAAACAGCTCCGGCGGCTAACTCGCAAATAAAGTTCATCAATATAAATTTTATAAAAGACACTTCCGTTTACCCACCTTGCGTTTATAAAAATACTCTTGGGTATACAACCAAACCCCTGTTTCACTTTGCGCCTTTAACGGATGTATTAAAAACAAAACTTGCAAAAGGCTATGTTGCACAATCAATGACCATTTAGTTTTTAACAGGAGCAGCAACGGGCGACGTATCAAGCATATAATAATTTTTAAAGAGACAGTAATAAACCAACATAAAAAACGGGAGCAAAAAATTTCAAGGTCCTAGTTAATGCTATTTTCTGGTTCGGATTCTGTTGATTCCAGTGCTTTGTGCACTCCCTTTTGAAAGTGGTGTAATGAATTATTGCCACGTTGTGAAAGGCAAAGGTGGTATAGGCAAGCGGTGTTCTTTAATAGGTCATTCGACAAATACTGCAATACATCACATCCTACATAGACAGAAAATCCAAAAAAAATAAAGACAGACAAAAACCTCTACTTACAAAAGAAAGCTCAGCAGAAAAAATTGTCCATCTACTTGCGTACATCATCCATTTTAAGAAAGTATATGTTATCGCACCTTTACATCGTCAATAATGACATAATTTAAAAAAAATAAAAAATGGCCAATTTTCATGTTCCAGGCAGAGAGGAAGTATCTGCAAACAATCAAGAAATTTTTGATAACCTAAACAAGGGCCTAGGTATGGTTCCTAATCTTTATGCTGTAATGGCTTTATCTGATACAGCATTAGAAAATTATCTTGCTTTCCAAAATGCTAAAACTACTTTTTCAAACAAAGAAAAGCAAGCGGTTAATTTAGTTGTAAGTCAAGTAAATGAATGTCATTATTGCCAATCTGCACACACATTGTTAGGTAAAATGAATGGATTGACCGAAGAACAAACCATTGAAATTAGGAAAGGAAATGCTTCTTTTGACCATAAATTGAATGCCTTGGTTCTCCTTGCAAAAGAAATAACTGCAAAAAAAGGTTTTGCTTCAACTGACGCTGTGGATACTTTTATTAATGCTGGCTACACAAGGGGTCAAGTTGTTGAATTGGTATTTTTAGTTGCTGAAAAAACTGCAATGAATTATGTGCACGCCATTACAAAAGTTGAAATAGACTTTCCATTGGCAAAAGAAATTTAATAATAAAAAGAGGCTACCTTATTTTTGGGGTAACCTCTTTTAAAACAAATAAAAAATGGAAAATAAACGATATCCAATTCCACCATTTACAATGGATACCGCTTTATTGAAAGTGCAATCAGCCGAAGATGCCTGGAATACAAAAGACGCTGAACAAGTTTCTTTGGCTTACACAATCGATACGGAATGGAGAAATAGGACCGATTTTATAAATGGCAGGGAAGAAGTAAAAGAATTTTTAAAACGGAAATGGGAAAAAGAATTGGGTTATAAACTCAAAAAAGAATTATGGGGCTTTCGTGAAAATAGAATGGCTGTTCGATTTGAATACGAATGGCACGACCGAATGGGACAATGGTTTCGTAGCTACGGTAACGAACTTTGGGAGTTTGATGAAAACGGATATATGAAAAAACGGTTTGCAAGCATTAATGATTTACCCATTAAAGAAACAGAACGCAAACTAAAATAACATCTTTGTAATATGACAAACCAAACAGTTTTTACATTGGTAAATCCTCAAAACGGAAACTTAGCTTTCAAGCTTTTTTCATTTGAAGACAATAGTCATTTTGACCATATACAACGTAATAATTACTATTCGCTTATTTGGTTTACACAAGGTAACGGAAAAGTAAAGGCAGATTTTTTAGAGTATGATTTTATGGCAAATAGTTTATTTGCTTTTTCACCATATCAACCCTTTATGTTGTCGGCCGATAATAATTTAGGTGGTATCGCTTTGCAATTTCACCCTGATTTTTTTTGCATACACAAACATCAAGCAGAAGTTGCCTGCAATGGCGTATTGTTCAATAATATTTACAATCCACCATTTATTTCAATTGACGCGAATTCAGCATCAACATTTGAAATGTTGTTGAGCCAAATAAAAACAGAAATGCAAAATCCTGCGTTGGCTCAATGCGAATTATTGATTTCATATTTGAAGATATTTTTAATAACAGCTTCCCGGCTTAAAACTGAACAAGAGCCACGAGCCTTGCAAGCATTTGTTAACATTAAAGAACCATTTATACTTCAAAGTTTAAAAGAAGCCATTGAAAAAGATTTTAAAACGAAACACTCGGCAAGTGATTACGCAAAATCATTAAATATTTCACCCAAAGCTTTGGCTAAAATTACCAAGGTTCATTTTAATAAAACACTAACAGATTTAATTTCTGAAAGAATAATTATTGAAGCAAAACGAGAATTGTATTTAACCAACAAAACCGTAAAAGAAATTGCTTATGAATTGGGTTATCAAGACGAATACTATTTTAGTCGCTTCTTTAAAATCAATGCTGATATTTCGCCACAAATGTATCGTGACACAGTTGGCTTTGGACGAGGTGTATAAATGAAATATAAAAGTATTCTTAATAAAATAGAGATAATAAAAAAACGTACACTAACACAAGCGTCAGCATCTAACGAACACGGCTTTGCGATGGTTGGGAATTGACCAACTGTCTGCCCGTAACCGCTGCTGGGTAAAGGTATAAAAATGATGTTAAGAACTAATGCTCAATGTTGCTTGTCCTGCCCGAACTAAAGCTGGGGTGTTTACTGCTGCCGATTGTACTAACGTCCTGCCCAACTATTGCAAAACCCCATGTTAGCAACAGTTATTATCAGTTAGTCCAAGGTTCTTTGTAGTTGGCATTCATAAATTTTTGTCCGTCATAAATACTAATTCCTTGCCAAGTTCCAAACCATATTTGTCCTTTTCTATCCTCAAAAATACTTTGAACCACATTTGTAGTTAAACCGTTTTTAGAAGTGAATTGAGTAAAATCATTTTTATTGTAGCGGTACACACCATAACCTTCTGCCGAAAACCAAATATTTCCTTTATTGTCTTCACAAAAATTATAGGTTTCAATACCTTCAATAGTTCCTTGTTTTGTGAAATTATTGAATGTTTTACCATCATATTTACTCACACCTCCATTAAAAGTGCCAATCCAAA
>JBJXGJ010000099.1:0-2653 GCA_046153805.1 Ferruginibacter sp.
AACCCTCCTACAACAACTAAAATAAATGCCAATGCTAAGAATCTTTTAAGCCAAGGCTTTTTTGCTTCTGTCATTTAAAAGTCAGTTTAAGACAAATATACAATGTTTGAACATTAGTTATAAATTGATTTATCTAAAGTTAATAAGCATTTAAAATAAAGTACCGTTGCGTATTCATCTTACTTAGTGAAATATAAGACTGAGATTTACCTGCTTACTCTGGTAGTCGCTTAGCTTTGCAGCCCTGTGTATGTCCATTTGATTTTTATCCATCATATCAGCCTCATCTCTTGTTCTCGAGATATCGGCATACTTCAATTTGTTTATACTGTCAATATTTTTTAAACCTTCTTGTCTGTAGGCAAGGCTCATACTGTATTTTTGAAGATCAGATACACGGTCTATAACCAATCTAAGGGAGTCCCCCATTTTTATACTAACTATAAGTGAATCCCGCATCAATGTTTTCTCTGCCTGGAGCTTTGTAAACTTCGTATCTGCTATCGCTTCTTTGGTTGGCTTCTTTGCTTTTCTCAATTTTTTAGTTTGAGCTTCTGCGCTTAAAACAGATAGTGCTACTGCACACAAAAAATTATTTTTTTCATAGTAAGATTATTTTTCACCCTATTTTCAATTACCGTGTCATTAAAATAAAAGGAGGTTAAAGCAGGGTGAAAAATTGTTTTTACTTATTGCAAAAAGTTAAAAAGTTATTATCAATAAATTGATGAAGAGAAGAAATTCAAATTAGTAAACGGATGATTTCCATTCAAATTTTTTACTGAAAAAAAGTGTAGAGATAAATGCAATTTGACCATTGGCTGCAATATCCATAATAAACCAATTTGTAAAATGAAATATCAAAATAAGTATGGCAAGTTGCGCATCGAACCGTTTGGTAAAAAAACCTATGAATGGAATAAACTCAAGTACAGTACCACCAAGAAATAACATTCTTGCAACAGCTGGATGATCAATTAAATAAATATTTACAGCTGTTTTTGAAGATAAATTTTGCTCTAAAAAATAGGGTGTATGCTGGTTTATTAAAATATTACTAAAATAATGAAACCCAAAAACAGCACTTTGCTGCACTTTTATGAGGGCTGCCGTAATATAAAAAAACAGGAGGAAATACCTGAGCGCTTCAAAAGCAATATGTCTGTTTTTGGCTGCTCGAAAAAGAAACGGAATAAGAACAAGAAAAAAACCCGTCATGTAGTTTCTGGTGCCAAGAAGGCCCATATACGTCATGTAAAAAACGAGAAGTAAACAAAAAAGTAAACCCGCTATTCTGTTTTTCAGCGGATCGTATATCAACACAATAAAAGCAACCATAATCCCTGCATCGCACAGCACTGCCAACCAGATATTGTTTAAAATAGTTTGAGGAATTTTAGCAATATAAACCAGCCAAAAAAAGTATCGACACCTATGCTAAAAAGAGAAAAACCGCTTAAACCGGTAAAACTGATACCGGAAAAAAAAATGCTCAGGTATTCAATAAATAGTATGCATAATAAAATTCTAAGCCTTGCCTTTACGGCTGTATCAGTTAATGCGATCTCCATTAGCAACGTTTATTTTTAAAATGCTGGTAGAATCTGTAAGGAGCAACCGATGATCTGAAAAAGTGAAGTCATATTTTATAAATTCCAAGGTTGTACCGTCTGTCACGTTTTTATTCGCAAAACGAAGAAGCTTGCGGGTAAACGATTTTACTGCGGCAGAATCAGGCGTTAATCTTTTATTTAAAAATTCTTTTTGGGCAGCGCTCAAAGGCTTTTGTTTAATGTAGTTGTGTAGAGGAACCTGTTTGCCATTTAATAGGTAACGGCTGTAAAAGGCGATGACGTTTTCAAAAAAATCTTTTTTCCACCACAGGTTGCCTGTATAAGGTACAAGTGTGTTGTTTAACTTTATGGCCACCGTGCTCGTTCTATCAGCTTTGGCATTTACAAAAGCAAACATGCCATTGTAAGGTGTAAAAACGGTATCCATTTTTTTAAAAAAGAAAAAGCTGTATAACAGGATAAATAAAATACAGAATATGAACCAAGGCTTGGTCGCTGCAAACAATCTGTATAAAAAAAACCTTTTCATTTATTATTAATTAATTTCGGTACTTCACTTAAAATTATATATTTATTCTTGCATCTTAGTTTTTATGAAACAATTTCTGCTTTCAAAATTAGCCGATCCTTATTCAGGCGAAGAACTTATTTTTTCACCCAAAGATAATTCTCTTACAACACACAATGGAAATATGTATCTCATTAGAAATGACATCGCCATTATGATCGATGCTGCCCAACAAAAAAATGGGCACGAAAGGGATCTGCATAAAAATTTGAATTCGAATTTTGATTATTTACAGCACTATGAAACAGATGCAGCACTGTTTGATTATTTTAATGCACATGAACCGAGTACCACAAAAAATGAGCGCAACAGAGGTAGGCAAGCGATTATAAACGCTGTACCAAAAAACGCTGTCACCATACTCGATATTGGATGTTGTGGTGCATGGCTTGCAGCGTATTTTTTACCAATGGGAAAACAAATCGTTTCGTCTGACATTTCCGGCACCAATCCAACAAAAGCATTGGCTGTATTGTCGCATAAAAACAATGCGGGTATTGTGTGCGATGCA
>JBJXGJ010000107.1:0-2709 GCA_046153805.1 Ferruginibacter sp.
TGACCAACCAAACATGGCGGTAGATACACATGTGTTTAGGGTAAGTGCAAGGATAGGGTTGACTGTAGGCACAAAAACGCCGGCAGCAGCAGAGAAGCAGTTAATAAGGCATTTACCAACAGCGTTCGTGTACAGAGCTCACCATTGGTTAATATTACACGGCAGGTATACTTGTGTAGCAAGAAAACCAAAATGTACTGAGTGTGGTTTAAAGCCGGTATGTAAATTTTACATCAAACATGCATTTGACATTGCTAAAAGTCAGTATTAATTCATTATTTTACATGCCAATATTCGTTATCAAATACCAATAATTAAAGGAATGAAAAAAATATTTTTAACGACGATCATTTTCGTTTTTTTGTTAATCAGTTCGAAAGTTACACTTGCCCAGTATTATTCCTTCAATGGTGAATATTACGACAATCCTATCATGTGCGAAGCCGGTATTTCTATAAATGCTATGAACTGCCTTACAGATTTGGGGGGTAAAAAAGGGATTGGTAAAAAGTTTTTAAAAGATTTAAACATTGGTAAAACGCATTTAAGTGGAGGCGTCTTTGTTAGCGTAGCATATAAAAACGCGGTTGCATTAAGGCTTGAAGGCACGGTTGGGCAAATATCCGGCAGTGATGATGTTTTAGCAGGAATTACAGATGCAGCAAAAGACCGCTATAACAGAAACCTCAATTTTACAAGTTCTATACAGGATATATCTGTTATGCTCGAAATACATCCCCTATACTTATTTGTTGACTGGCTTGCTAAAGAAAAAAGTCCACCAAGAATATCGCCTTACATTGTAGGTGGTATCGGCTATTTTTCCTTCAACCCACAAACAAAGCTAGGCAACAGGAATATAGACCTTCAAAAATTAAGTACAGAGGGCCAAGGCTTTGCAGAATATCCCGATAGGCAAGTGTATAAACTCAATCAGTTTAATATACCATTGGGCGGCGGTTTCAAGTATGAAGTCTCTCCCCTAGTTAATTTACGTGCAGAGTTTGTTTACCGTACTATTTTTACTGATTATTTAGATGACGTGAGCACAGCTTATATTGACCCTGCTTTGTTTGATAAATATTTTGGCGCAGGCTCTCAAAAAGCCATTAACGCAAGAGCACTTCATGACCTACAACGTGTTAAAGTTGGAGGAATAAATGACCAGCGTGGTGGCGAAAAAAATAACGATGCTTATTTTACAGCTAACTTAAAAGTAAGCGTAGTCATAGGCAGGGAAAGAGTAAGAAGATAAAAAATTAAATTATAAAAAAAGGGAATGAATCTTTAGATAATACATTCCCTTTTTTGTGTCTGCATTTTACTGTCTTTTTTTAATCTGCTTCTTCTTTAGTTTCAACATCTTTCAAACCCTCTTTAGTGCTTTGCATGAGGGGAGAAATTGAACCCTTCATTTCATGTTGGGGGTCTGCGGTAGAAAGCGTTTTACGTTCTGACATTACTGTCGTATCTTTATTTCTGGTAAGTTTGGTTTGATCCTTTTTTGAAGTTTCTAACATAAATAATTTTACCCAAATTGTTACAATTTCCTCTTGAGTTTTTTTATTTTTGAAAAATATCCTTACGCTATTACCATGAGTAAGGCTGCGGTTGAAGAATTTTTTGCATTAATAAAAAGTATATCGTACCCTAATAATAACGCAAAACACCTTGCAGGTACGAGTAAGCTGCTGGTGCAAAAATACGATGGTGAGGTGCCGATGACGGTAGATGAGTTAATAGAATTGCCCTGTGTAGGACGAAAAACAGCCAATGTGGTTACATGTGTGATTGATAAACAAACAAACATGGCTGTAGATACACATGTGTTTAGGGTAAGTGCAAGGATGAGATTGACTGTAGGCGCAAAAACGCCGGCAGCAGCAGAGAAGCAGTTAATAAGACATCTACCAACAGCGTTCGTGTACAGAGCTCACCATTTGTTAATATTACATGGCAGGTATTCTTGGTGTAGTAAGAAAACCAAAATGTAATGAGCGTGGTTTAAAGCCGGTATATAAATTTTACATCAAACATGCATTTGATATTGCTAACAGTCAGTATTAATTCATTATTTTGTATTTCAATAACTATTACCAAATACCAATAATTAAAGGAATGAAAAAAATATTTTTAACGACAATCATTTTTGTTTTTTTGTTAATCAGTTCAAAAGGTACACTTGCCCAGTATTATTTCTATAATGGTGAATATACCGACATTCCTCCTATCATATTCGAAGCCGGTATTTCTATAAATGGCATGAACTGCCTGACAGATTTGGGGGGTGGAAAAGGTATTGGTGGTCGTTTTTTAAAAGATATAAACGTTTCTAAAACGCATTTAAGTGGAGGCGTTTTTTTTGGCGTAACATATCAAAACGCAGTTGGATTAAGGCTTGAAGGCACGGTTGGGCAAATATCGGGCAGTGATGATGTTTTGGTAGGAATTACAGACCTAGCAAAAAGCCGCTATAACAGAAATCTCAATTTTACAAGTTCTATAAAAGAGGTATCTGCTATGCTGGAAATACATCCTCTATATATTTTTGTTAACTGGTCGGCTAGAGAAATAACTCCACCAAGAATATCGCCTTACATTGTAGGTGGTATTGGCTATTTTTCCTTCAACCCACAAACAAAGCTAGGCAACAGGAATATAGATCTTCAAAAATTAAGTACAGAGGGCCAAGGCTTTGCAGAATATCCC
>JBJXGJ010000125.1:0-7360 GCA_046153805.1 Ferruginibacter sp.
TTCTGATTACAAACAAAATGCTGATGGATATTGGTTTGCTTATACCAACACAACCATGCAGGGTACTATTGTTTTCGATAAAATTGAAACAAATGTAAAAGTTGACGAAAGTATTTTTAAGAATTAATTTTCATTCAATATTTAATATTTTAAGACGCCTCTGAAATTTCGGGGGCGTTTTAATTAGTACATTATCGAATTAGCTTATTGTTCTAAAATATCCGGCCTTCTCAACATTGTTCTTTCTACTGCCTGCTGGTGCCGCCATTCCTCTATCAATTTATGGTTTCCACTTTTTAAAATAGCGGGTACTTCCCAACCTTTAAAAATTTCCGGCCTTGTATAAACGGGTGGGGCCAGTAAATTATCCTGAAAAGAATCAGTTAATGCAGATGTTTCGTCATTTAAAACACCGGGCAATAATCTGCCTATTGCATCTGCAAGAACTGCCGCTGCTAGTTCTCCCCCGCTAAGTACATAGTCCCCGATTGATATTTCTTTAGTTACAAAGTGATCTCTAAAACGTTGGTCTATACCTTTGTAATGCCCACAAATCATCAACAAATTATTTTTTAGGGACAATGCGTTTGCCATTTTTTGGTTGAAGGTTTCTCCATCAGGCGTTAGATAAATAACTTCATCGTATTTTTTTTCTTTCTGCAAACTTTCTACAGCATTTACCAACGGCTCTATCATCATTACCATACCTGCCCCACCACCAAACTGGTAATCATCTACCTGTGCCCTAGCATAGGTTGTATAATCTCTTAAATTAATTACATTCACTTTAAGCAAACCTTTATCAGCAGCACGTTTCATAATAGAATGGGCAAAAGGAGAAGTAAGTAAATCGGGTACAACGCTGATTATATCAATGGTCATTAGTAATATTTTAGCTGCAAATTATACCAATTAGAAGTATAATTTTGTAACTTAAAATATTATAAATAAAACATGGAGAAACCTACCAAGCCTTTTTTTTACAAACGTATTTTTTGGGATGTAGATCCTGATAAAATGGATTATACAGCAAAAGCATCCTTTATAATTGAAAGGGTTTTTGAAAGAGGTGATGTTGAGGATATCCGTTACTGTAGGAGGTATTACGGCGATGCTACAATAGCAGAGGTTTTATTGAAGGCAAAATATTTGCCCGAACGAAGAATTCATCTAGCAAGTGCCGTTATTAATAAACCTTTAACCTCCTTTAGATGTTACACTTTGAGACAGTCGAGCAAGATACAATTGCCCTATTGAATAAGTTGATGAAATTACCTCAATTGAAATATTTTTATTTGGTTGGTGGTACTTCATTATCATTGAAATATGGGCACCGAATTTCAGTAGATTTAGATTTATTTTGTATCGAAAAATTTGACAACAATATTATTATTGAAGCTTTAGAAAATGAATTTGGAAGAGATTTGGAATACGAAGGAGGCTTTTCAAATTTCGGTGTTTTTTGTTTTATACATAATGTTAAAGTTGATTTGGTTTATTACCCACATCCAATTATTTATCCAATTGTGCATTATGAAAACACTAGAATGTATGCTACCGAAGATATAGCTGCCATGAAGGTTCAGGCTATTTTAGGAAGAGGAAAGAAAAAGGATTTTTGGGATTTGGCAGAATTACTTAACTGGTATCCATTAAAGGAAATTATATCTTTTCATCAAAAAAAATATCCATCACAGCAACTTTTAATTTCAATTCCACAAGCAATTTCTTATTTTGAAGACGCCGATGAAAGTGAGGATCCGGTAAGTTTGAAAGGACAAACTTGGGAGGGTGTAAAAAAAAATATTCAATCGCATGTAAATAATTATTTAAAATAGCAATAGCCTTATCTAGTGTCTAAAATCTTGTATCTATTCTCCCATAAACCCATCTAAATCCCTCTTCTCCTTCTTAGTTGGTCTTCCAACTTTACTTAGTCTTTTACCTGTATGAAAAGCTGCACCTTGGTATTGTAATTTATCATCTGTTTCTTGGGGTGTAATATCAAGGTAAAAATTAACTGCTTCGCTGTATTGCACCCTATTGTGCAATAACGCTGTTGCTTTTATAACCCATTTTTTTGCTTCTGTTTTTACTTCATATTCTTCATCTACATGTACTTGTTTAGAAGCTTTTACAGAAGCTCCATTGTATTTTACCTTTCCTTTTTCACATGCTTCAGCAGCAAGGCTGCGGGTTTTGAAGAGCCTGATGCTCCACAAATATTTATCAATTCTTAATTTTTCTTTTTCCATTCTATCTTTATGCAGTATTTGATGGAGTCTCTGTTATTTTTAAAATGGCTGCCGCTTTTATTTCGTTGCTGCAAAACTAAATCAATTTGTTACATACTTGTCAAAGCTTTGAATTTGATTTTGATATTGCTTATTTTTATAGCTAAATCAACATCTATGATTATAAAAAAAATAAGGGCTTTTTTTCTTTTCGTTTTTTTGTCGAATTTAATTTTTGCACAGGAACGAGGCATCAATTGGGCAGCAGATGGCCTTGGATATTATGAATTTAAAAGTGGAAGCATACTTAAAATAGATGCTAAAACAGAAGTAGAAACAGTAATTGTAGCAAAAGAGGCTTTGATACCAGATGGCTTCACATCTCCATTAAAAGTTCAATCTTTCGATTATAGTAATGATAAAGTAAAGATTTTATTATTTACAAATACAGCAAAAGTTTGGCGCTACAATACAAGGGGTGAATATTGGGTAATGAACACAGCTTCCAGCAAACTTGTACAACTTGGTAAAGGCCTAGCTCCCCAATCGCTCATGTTTGCCAAGTTTTCGCCTGACAGTAAATTTGTTGCCTATGTGAGCGAGAGCAATATTTATTCTGAAGATGTTGTAACCGGGCAAATAAAGAAACTGACGCAGGATGGCAGCAGAAGATTGATAAATGGAACGTTTGATTGGGTGTATGAAGAAGAGTTCAATTGCCGAGATGGTTTTAGATGGAGCCCTGACAGCAAACAAATTGCTTTCTGGCAAATTGACGCCAGAAAAATCCGGGATTATTACATGATTAACACGACAGATTCTGTTTACTCTAGAATTATTCCCGTCGAATATCCAAAAGTAGGAGAGAGTCCATCACCCGCTTTCATAAATGTTGTAAACCTTGCCGGTGGACAAATAAGAAGAATGAATATAGATGGAGACCCACAGCAGCACTACATTACACGTATGGAATGGAGCGGACAAAACGAATTAATTGTGCAACAGCTTGACAGAAAGCAACAGGAAAGTAAATTAATTTATTGCAAGGTTTCGGATGGAACTACGACTACTTTTTGGGCAGAAAATGATGATGCCTGGGTAGATTTGAACACTGATAATCCCGTGGGATGGAACTGGATAAACCAGGGAAAAGAATTTTTATGGATCAGTGAAAAAGACGGATGGAGACATATTTATAAAATAAGCAGAGACGGAAAAAGGGTTGATTTACTTACAAAGGGCAACTACGATATTGGCACACTTAAAGCCATTGATGAACTAAACAACTATATATATTTTACAGCATCTCCTACAAACGCAACACAGCTTTATTTATACAGGGTAAGGATAAATCTTGGTAAGGATGAGCCCGAGCTTGTAACAAGTAATAAACTGAGAGGTACACATGACTACGATATTGGGCCTTACGCAAAATTCGCCTCGCATACTTTTAGTAACTACAATACGCCCCCTGTAGATGAATGGATTACCCTGCCGGAAAACCGGCCGCTGTCTGCGGCTAAAAGTATTGCCAATAATATTAAAACTGATGCCCGAAAAAACATTGAGTACATACAGGTAACAACAGCAGATAATATTGTACTCGATGCCTGGATTAATAAGCCAAAAGATTTTGATCCTTTAAAAAAATATCCCGTGGTATTTTATGTGTACGGAGAACCTGCAACAACAACAGTTGGCGACCAGTATGGATCGCACAGTAATTTTTTATATAGGGGAGATATGGGTGCAGATGGGTACGTCCAGATTGCAATTGATAACAGAGGCACACCTTCGTTAAAAGGAGCGAAGTGGCGTAAATCAATTTACAGAAAAATTGGGATGATTAATATAGCCGATATGGCAGCCGGTGCTAAGAAAATATTGGAAAGACCTTATATGGATAAGAGCAGAGTTGCGGTGTGGGGTTGGAGTGGGGGAGGATCTTCTACCTTAAATCTCATGTTTAATTATCCGGATGTTTTTCAAACAGGCGTAGCAATTGCTGCTGTGGCAAACCAGCTTAATTATGATAACATTTATCAAGAAAGATACATGGGTTTACCGCAAGAGAACAGAGAAGATTTTGTAAACGGATCACCGATAAATAATGTAAAGGGGTTGCAGGGAAAACTGTTGTATATACATGGCACAGGCGATGATAATGTTCACTATGACAATGCTGAAATGTTATTAAACGAATTAATAAAATACAACAAACAGTTTGAGTTTATGGCTTACCCAAACCGTACTCATAACATTAGTGAAGGTGCAGGAACAACTTTGCATTTAAGTACGCTTTACACCAATTTTATCAGGAAAAATTGCGAACCGGGTGCAAGGTAAATTTGGTATCAATGGCTAAAACCGCTTTTAAAAAATGCTGCTTTGAAGAAAAGCAGCATTTTTTTTAATAATGTTCCGGAAGTACGGGCCCATAATGCAGTTTTTTAAATCGTTTATTTGTTGTAGGATATAATAAATCTGCCGCAGTTTCATACCCTTCGTCAGCTACATCAGCTATCCTTTTGTTAGTATTCGTTTTTCTTATGGCATACACAATTAAACCTGTTAGCGCCACAGCGGCCACACTCACAAGTAATTTATTTTTTGCTTTCATATAGTAAAATTCAATTGTTATTGAGCAAATTTACAAAAGCTTTTTTTAAAGCTAACAAAATATACTTTTTAACTTTAATTTTTTATGTTTTAACACCAGCAAAAAAAATCCCCTCATCGCTGAAGGGAAATTTTATAAAGCATCGTAATCAAATATTAATAGTCTTTGCTGTAACCGCCACTGCCGCCACTGCGACCGCCGCCGCCGTAACCGCCGCCGCTACTGCGACCGCCGCCACCGCCGTATCCACCGCCGCTACTGCGACCACCGCCACCGCCGTAACCGCCGCCACCTCTGTTACCACCACCGCCGTAACCACCGCCACCGCTGCGCTTTTTGTAATCATCACCTTCAGCACGTGGCTGAGATTCGTTGACGATTAATTTTCGACCCTGAATTTCAACTTCGTTAAGGGCAGCTATAGCAGCTTTCGCTGCTTCGGCATCTTCCATTTCAACAAAACCAAAACCTTTACTACGGCCATTCATTTTGTCTTTTAAAATTTTTGCACTGCTTACAGTACCATACTCAGTAAAGAGTGTGTTTAGATCTTCGTCAGTCATAGACCAGCTAAGATTACCTACGTAAATGTTCATTGTAATAAACTTTTTTAAATAATAAATTGATGCCTCGGCATTAGTACTACAATGAACTGAAAACTACTTACGAAAAGATAAAATCAGCCAACAGTGAAAACTAAAACCCTTCAGGCATTACAAATGTAAGAGTATTATGAATGTAAAAATCAAATAAATAGCTTTTTTTTGAAATCCGTAAACCCATTATTTGTTTACCTTTTTTTGAAAGCGTATAGTTTTTATAAAAAAACCGCTACCCTTTAGGATAGCGGTTTTTTATAAGTAGTTCATGATTACTCAGCAATAACTTCAAATTCAACTTCAGTTTCGTTTCCGTTTCCAAAATCAATATTTGCTTTGTACGTTCCAAGTTCTTTAATATCATCTACAATAGTGATACGACGACGATCAATTTCATAGCCTTTTTGCTCTTTAATAGCACGAGCTATCTGAACAGAAGTTACACTACCAAATATTTTTCCGCTAGTACCAGTCTTTGCACCAATTTTTAAAGCACCATCTTTAAGCACGGCAATTACGCTGTTTAATTCAGCCAATAATTTCGCTTCTTTTTTAGCCTGATGTTTAAGCTTTTCCTGCATTTGTTTCATATTGCTAGGACTAGCTTCTACGGCAATTTTCTTTGGAATAAGGTAATTACGACCATAACCGTTTTTTACTGTTACTAATTCATTTGCACCACCAAGGTTGTTTACATCTTGTATTAATATTACCTGCATTGTTTTGCATTTTTACCCAAATTATTGCAACTTATAAATTGAAATAATCTTTCTCCATTAAAAGATTAGGGTGGTTAAAAAAATAGCATCAAGATTTTAGTATCAACTATCAAGAATTTGTATCTCATCTTGTGTCTAATATCTTGTGTCTAATATCTAATTCTATTTCATCAAATCAGTTACGTACGGTAAAATAGCCATTTGACGTGCTTTTTTTACTGCTTCACTTACTTTGCGTTGAAATTTTAAAGAGTTTCCTGTAAGACGACGAGGCAATAATTTACCCTGTTCGTTTAAGAATTTTTTAAGAAAATCTCCATCTTTATAATCGATGTAGCGGATGCCCATCTTTTTAAAACGGCAATATTTCTTTGGACGCTTCTCAGCCTTAATGGCTGTGAGGTACTTAATTTCGTTTGCTTTTGCCATGATTATGCCTCCGATTTTTGTGATGGTTCAAAATGTCTTACACCACTTTTCTTTTTTACATTGTACTCCACGGCGTATTTATCGAGTACAGTGTACATGTGACGCATAACTGATTCGTCACGTAGAAGTTGAATTTTCAACTTCTCATTGAAGCTGGTTGGCGCTGTATATTCCATTACCCAATAAAGACCTGTTGTCTTTTTGGCTACCGGATACGCCAGTGATTTTAGTCCCCAAGGGTTGCTGTGCAAAATTTCTCCGCCGTTTTCTATTACAAGCGTTTCAAATTTTTTCTGGGCGTTTTTAAATTCTTCCTCAGAAAGCACAGGGGTAAAAATCACCATCAATTCGTAATTGCTCATTTCCCTGATTTTTGTTTATTAATAATAGTTAATCCCGCTAATTGTAAACGGGGTGCGAAAGTAAGGAAAAGAATGGAGAATAATGGTCTGTTGATATTGTTTTTTGTTTTAATGAAGGATACTTTTTGGGCGAAGCGGCATGTTTTTTATTTTCTCAACCACGGTTAGGGTGCAGCTGGTGTATATCTGGTGTGCAGCTGATGGCATACTATTAATTGATGAATAGAAAGTTATAACATGTTGTGAAAGTGTATAATACATCGCTGTATATAAGGGCATCTCTAAAAACTAAACCCACATAAGTTATATTAATAAATATATGTAATAATTTGATTATTATATAATTGTGGTGTATATTGCAGTATGAAAAAATTTAAACGCAGCAAGGCTATTGGTT
>JBJXGJ010000127.1:0-9022 GCA_046153805.1 Ferruginibacter sp.
GGGATAATGTTTGCAGGTATCGTAATGCCACTCTCCTCCTTATTCGTAGTAACAACATCGCCTGTAAGTCGCTCCCATTTTTGTCTTATTGTCATAGCACCAATAAAAACATCAGCCGTATGTCTAGTCAGCGTAAAAGGAAAAAGATTTTCCCGGTCAAAATTTTCTGTCAGCACAATCATGCCTTAAAAATAAGGTATAAAATATTTATATGGGGTGAAATAATATTTTGCCGCAATCATTTTTTTAGCGTTTTAAAAGCGGGCATCTGCCGCTGCCGCAACGGAAAAAGATTTTATAAAGAAGATTATAAAAAATGAACCTGCACATATAAACTGCAATGGCTATTTTTACAAAAAAGAATATTCTATGGATCAATTGCTTCAAAACATCCCTGTAATTATTTTAGTTATTTGTCTTGTTGGTTTTACTTATCTTATAAAAGAATTTATTTCTTTAAGAGAATATATAAAAACTGCCAACCCCGAAAACAAAAAGCTACAGTTGCTCGCCTACGAGCGGCTCGCAGTTTTTGCAGAGCGTGCAGGTTTAAAAAATATGATAAGTTCTGCTGAAGCACATGGAGAAAGTGCAGCAATTATGCACGGCGTTTTAATACAAAACATTAAAGCCGAGTACGACTACAATGTGAGCCAACAAATTTATGTGAGCAAAGAAATATGGGGAGCTATCACAAAATTAAAAGATCAAAATATTTACATTATTAACCAGCTAGCGGCTATGTTGCCACCGCAAGCAAATTCGCTCGACCTAAGCAAAAGGATACTTGAATACAGCTTAACACAGCAAAAGGAACTTAACCAGATAGTACTTGATGCGGTGCAACATGAGGCAAAAGAAGTGATGAAGGCGGAGTAGGTATTAGACACAAGATATTAGATTTTAGACACAAGATATTAGATTCAAGGCATGAGCAATAGCAAAATAACAACAGACTCTGGTATAGAAATCAAAGAAATATACAGCAAGGAAAACTCGCCCGAGGCTGATGGGTCATTACCTGGGCAATTCCCATTCACCCGTGGTGTGCAAGCCTCAATGTATAGAGGTAAGTTATGGACGATGCGCCAGTACGCCGGTTTTTCAACTGCAGAAGAAAGCAACAAACGGTATCATTATTTATTGGGCCAGGGTGTGAGTGGATTGAGTGTTGCCTTTGATTTGCCTACACAAATTGGTTACGACAGCGACCATGCACTCGCTGATGGCGAAGTGGGCAAAGTCGGTGTGGCGATAGACAGTATTGAGGATATGGAACGCCTTTTTGCAGGTATTAACCTTGAGGAAGTATCTACCTCTATGACCATTAATGCAACAGGTTTTATTTTACTTGCGTTGTACGTTGCACTTGCAAAAAAACAGGGAGCCGATCTCTCAAAAATTTCCGGCACCATACAAAATGATATTTTAAAAGAATATGCAGCAAGAGGCACATACATTTATCCGCCTAAACCATCTATGCGTATTATAACAGATATTTTTGAGTGGTGCAGTACAACGGTTCCTAAATGGAATACGATTTCTATATCTGGCTATCATATAAGAGAAGCAGGCAGCACGGCGGTACAGGAAATTGCATTTACCCTCAGCAATGGTAAGGCTTACGTGCAGGCAGCTTTGCAAAAGGGATTAGATATAAATGTTTTTGGCAAACGGTTATCTTTCTTTTTTAATGCACACAACGATCTGTTTGAAGAAGTGGCAAAGTTTCGTGCTGCAAGAAGAATGTGGAGTACCATTATGAAAGATCTTGGTGCAACAGATGAGAAAGCAATGATGCTGCGTTTTCACACGCAAACTGGAGGCAGCACACTTACTGCACAGCAACCACTCAATAATATTTGCAGAGTAACCATACAATCGCTTGCAGCAGTAATGGGTGGCACACAGAGTTTACATACAAATGGCTACGATGAGGCTTTAAGTCTGCCCACAGAAGAAGCAGCAAAAATAGCGTTGCGTACCCAACAAATTGTGGCATTTGAAAGTGGAGTGGCAGGCACAGCAGACCCACTTGCAGGTAGTTATTTTGTAGAGGCACTCACCAATGAAGTGGAAAAAGCAGCAATTGAATTAATAGAAAAAATAGATGCTATTGGTGGTGCTGTAGAAGCTATTGAACAGGGTTTTATGCAGGAGCAAATTGCAGCAAGTGCTTATCAGTACCAAAAAGATATTGAAGTAGGCACAAAAATAAGTGTGGGGGTAAACAAGTTTCAATCACCTGATGGTACAAAAACGCCAGTTTTTAAGATAGACGAAAGCATACAGAAGATTCAGACTGATAAATTAAATGACTTAAAAAAAAGGAGGGACAACATGAAGGTTGCAGCAAATTTGCTGGCGCTAAAGACCGCCGCACTCACTACTGATAACATTATGCCTATTGTTGTAAATGCTGTTGAAAATTATTGCACCCTTGGCGAAATTGCTGATGTACTGAGAGATGTGTTTGGAGAATTTTCTTAAGCGCTGAAACCCTTTGCTGTCGTATTAACGTAACTAGGAATCAATATGATCGAAAAAGGTTTACAAATAATTTTTAATACACAACGGCTATAATAAAGGCAACCCTAGCTTTTGACGAAAAACACTGATACGAAGAATTGATCAAGCTCCAAATACTGGATACCGAAGAAGAAAGTTTTAATGAACTCGGAGAACTAGCAGTCTTACTTTGCAATATACGGTACGCTACAGTTCTTTTATTGATAAAGACAGGCAATGGTTTAAAGCAACCACAAACATCGAAAAAAAAAAGATACAGCGGTGCTTAATAAACGAAAAGTCTCTATTTTATTCTCCCGATTGTTGTAAAGCATCTTACATAGATTTTACTATTTGCAGCATAGATTTCTCAGGTGTTTCAAAAATATCTTCTCGATTGCCATTTAAAGTGCTCTGCAAATTTATTTCTCCCATAAAACTTTTACCATTGAATGTAGCGGAAGGTTCTATTATCAATTTGGGAGTGTGCAAATCGCCATGAACTGTGGCATTTTGTTTTAATACAACCCCTGCTTTTGTAAAAATATTACCGCTTATTTTTCCTGTTATATCTGCTTCATTGCAATGAATATCTCCCTCTACAAAACCTGTTAAGCCAACAATGACTTTTGCCTTGCTGTAGATACTACCTTTTACGATACCGTCAATTCTTAGATCTCCATTACAGTCTAAATCTCCTGTAAAGGTATTTCCGGCACCAATAATACTTACAGATGATGGAGGAAGAGCGCTGTCCGTTTTAAATTTAGTTTTAAACATGCGGTGAGTTTTGGAGTATGCTTTAGATTCGTTTAATTGCCCATATTATTTCAACTTGACAAAATATTTATAGAAGTGTGAAGTTTAAACAATTTATAATATAAAATTACTAAAAAATGTATATTTTTTAAAAGCGATATCCGTTTATTTAAATTATTTTAATTTTACCCGAAGAAAAAATAACACAATCCAATAGCTGTTGCAATTCCAACTAGATCTGATAATAACATTGCTCCAACAGCATACCTTGTATTTTTTACCGCTACTGCCCCAAAGTAAACAGCTATCACATAAAATGTAGTGTCTGATGACCCTTGTAAAATGCATGATAATCTTCCTGCAAAAGAATCTGCGCCGTAGATTTTCATGGTGTCTACCATCATTCCACGGGCGGCACCTCCGCTAAAAGGTTTTACCAATGCGGTTGGTAAGCCATCTACAAATCGGGTATCGGCTCCCATAGCTGCAAACATGCTCTTAATACTGTCTATTACCACATCAAACGTTCCACTTGTGCGCAACAAACTTATGGCCACCAACATTCCAACCAGGTATGGAATAATTTTAACAGCAGTTTGAAAACCACCTTTTGCGCCGGTGATAAATGCATCAAAAACATCTATTTTTTTATAAATGCCACCAAGTATTATTAGCAAGAAAATAAGTAGAATTAATCCGTTGCTTAATGTGCCTGAAAAAAATTGCAGATTATCTGCATCCAACGATTTTAAATACGCCATTAACAGCGAAATAATAGCGGCTATACCTCCCACCCATATTAATATGGTGGGCTGAAAAACATTTATTTTTTGTTTGATAGAAACAATCAACATGGCTGCAATAGTTGCCACAAAAGTGGCTATCATACATGGTATAAAAATATCCAACGGATTAGCGGCTTTTGCAGATGCACGCAGCGCAATAATACTTACAGGTATTAATGTAAGTCCGCTTGCATGAAGACATAGAAACATGATCTGGGCATTGCTTGCTCGGTCTTTGTCCAAGTTTAATGTCTGCAAACTTTCCATGGCTTTTATACCAAAAGGAGTTGCTGCGTTATCTAATCCCAATAGATTAGCAGAAAAGTTCATCATCATGTGTCCTACAGCCGGATGACCCTTGGGGACATCAGGAAAAATTTTTGAAAAAAACGGACCAATAATTCTGCTGAGTAAATTGATGCCTCCTGCTTGTTCAGCTATTGCCAAAAAGCCCATAAATAATGCAAGCAAACCAATTAAACCGATGCACAATTCCACAGCAGATTTACAGGTATCTACTACGCCATTTGCAGTTTGTATTTTATAAGAAACATATTTACCTGCACCGTTTTTAAAAGTAGAAATGCCATTGGTCGTATCAATTTTCTTTTGGTTTATAGCAGCTAATATTCTTGCATTTACCACGGCAGAATCCAGTGTTTTTACTCTAATGGTATCGCCGGCTTTTCCGGTAACCATATTCGTAAAAATATTTTTATTGCCATTATCGGGGAAAATAAAACCTTTTATACAAGCCAAGCCAATGGCGATTATAATAAATGCAGACCAAATGCGACTTAAAGCCATTGCTAGTTTTTAGTATAAGATTTGCGAAGTAAATTTATTTACACACAAACAAACGTTAGATAATGATGAAGTTGGAAATTATGATTTTAATTTGAAAAAATGGATTTTGTTTCAGAGTGGTTATGAGTTTTCTGATATAGCTTGAAATATTTTGTTTTGATTTTATTGTAAACGCATACATGCTGTAAACCCCAGATTGCATAATTAAAGCTAAATAGATAGCAGAAAATGAAATGTGTCCCGCAGAATTGCGGGACCACAAATGATCAATATCGCTGCCGCTTTGCCGGGCTAAAAATATTTTTAAAAAATATTTTTAGCTTAACCGTTCAACAAAGTTGATGGCTACGAAGAAACCTCGCCCCCGCCTCTTCAAAGGAGAGGAGCCAGTCTCCAAAACTTTAAACTTGCTTTCAATTGTTACGGACTAAAGCCCTCTCCTTTGGAGAGGACTTAGGTGAGGTCTCCTCCCAAAACACAAGTTTTAAAAGTTGTTTCCATTTCTTACCTTCGCAGCCGTTTAAAAAGAAGATGTAAGACCCAATAAAATAGGTTGATTTTGCAAGAATCGACCACCTAACATCTAAAATCTAACATCTAAAATCGAATTATGGCGCTTAAAGCAGGTATCGTAGGCTTACCAAACGTAGGAAAATCAACTCTTTTTAATGCTGTAAGTAACAGCGCAAAAGCACAGGCAAGCAATTACCGCTTTTGTACTATTGAGCCAAATACTGGGTTGGTTAATGTTCCAGATGAAAGAATTGATAAACTGGCTGCGTTGGTTTCGCCTGAGCGTACTGTGCCTACACAAATTGAAATTGTAGATATTGCCGGGCTAGTTCGTGGTGCAAGCAAGGGCGAGGGTTTGGGCAATAAATTTTTAGCAAACATAAGAGAAGTAGATGCAATTATACAGGTGATTCGTTGCTTTGAAGATGATAATATTCTCCGTGATGAAGGCCCTATAAATCCGGTCGGTGACAAGGAAATTATTGAAACAGAACTTCAGTTGAAAGACCTTGACAGTGTTGAAAGAAAATTGCAGAAAGCAGAAAAACTTGCTAAGACAGATCCGAAAGCAAAAGTAGAAGCGGAGATTTTAGCTAGATGCAAATTGCATTTAGAACAAGGTAATAGTATTATTAGTTTAGGGTTAAGCAAAGAAGAAAAAGTAGCTATTGCAGATTTGTTTTTGCTGACAGATAAATTGGTTTTATATGTAGCAAACGTAGATGTAGCAAGTATGCACACGGGCAACAAATATTCTGATGCCTTAATTGAAGCGGTAAAAAATGAAGGCAACGAAGTAATTGTAATGACAAATGCGGTGGAAGCTGAGATTGCAGAATTTGAAGACCCCGATGATAAAGCCATGTTTATGGAAGAATATAAAATGACAGAACCTGCATTGGATAGGCTTATACACAGCACTTACAAATTATTAAATCTCTCAACATACTTTACAGTAGGCGTGCAGGAAGTTCGTGCATGGACGATACACAAAGGTTGGAAAGCACCACAAGCTGCCAGCGTTATTCACACCGATTTTGAAAAGGGGTTTATTAAGGCTGAGGTAATTTCTTACGAAGATTTTATTGCATTAGGCTCAGAAGCTGCCTGCCGTGAGGTTGGTAAACTTCGCATTGAAGGTAAGGATTATTTGGTGCAGGATGGAGACTGCATGCACTTTAGGTTTAATGTATAAATTTTAATTTTATAAAATATTACAGAACGTATGGCTAAAAAGTTGCACGTTTTTTTGTGTGCTTTTTGGGATGTTATTTGGTATCGGCACGAGGTGTACAAGGTTACTTAAATTTCATTTCTATGAAGGGCATCTCTAAAAATGATTTTGTATATCGTGCTTTTGAAAATATCTCCCCAAAAAATTTAAGCCTCTATTTAATTGTTTCTTTTTAGGTCATTTATCTGGCTTTTTTTGCTGTGACTATTAATTTTATTGAGTTTTGGACATGGGGGTATCCCTAAGCGTAGTTTAATTTTTTTAATTGAACATATCTACAAACGTTGTACACCAAATTACGTAGTCCGATTACTACTTTGACTATCGCTTTGCCAATGGTTCTTATAAATCTTGCATTATTAATGTTAGTTTCCATAAAACCAAAAATATGTTCTATCCTGCAAAGTGTTTCTTATTTTTTGCGATTGGTTTGCTTTTGTCCTTCCGTTAAGGGGTGATTTCTGCGTTCTTTTCTATAAAATGTGGTTTCATTTCTAAGGCTTCATTTACAATATTTCAAAGAACATGATTATAATCAATTGAATATGTTTGACTAATAACGCAACGCTGGTGATAATTTAACAAATTTGAAGGAAAATGATGGATTATTTTTTAAGCGAATAATATATATGCCATTTTTAAATTCAGAAACATCTATTTTACCAGTATTTAAGAAAGCTGCAGTCTTAATTAATTGTCCAATAGAATTGTAAATTTGGATTTCTTCTTTTTCATAACTATCTGTTTGAATATGTATAAAGTCTGATGCAGGATTTGGATAGATTGATAATTTACTTTTATTGGACGATATTATTCCCTTCCTTAATTTAATTGTTTGTTGCAGATTGTTGTAACCTGTGGTTGGTTCCCAAGTGTTAATATTTGCAAATTGAATACTATAATCTGAATTTAAAGATAGTGAAGGTCCTTTATCAGGCAACCAAAGATATAATTGAAATGTACCACTTATCCCTGGATTAAAATTTTGCGTTATAGAAACTGAATCTTCCCACCTTCTTATGTCAGTATTTAACTTATATTTTATTATTGAATTTGATTCAGTATTTTTCATTATCAGATAAACATCTCGTTGCTTAAAAGGTCTTGCGTAACCAACATTTTTAATAGCTAAATTCAAATCAAACTTTGAGCCATTTGTCGTTACCATAGAAGACTTTATAATAAATCTATACCCTAAATTTTTAAGTATTTGATTTGAATGGTCTGCTGTCAATTGATTCCAAAAGTTTGGATGAAAATCTCTGTTTAAAGTAGTCCAGTTAGTCAGTCCCAATTCTTTAATAGCATTGTCACCTCTAGTCCGAGAACCATTATTACATGTGTTTGATCCGTTGGTTTCTCCAGTCATTGGTAAATAGTTTGTCTCATTAGATAAATAGTTGTACTGTGGTGTACCGACAGGATTAATGCATTCGTTAGTAGTACTATAAGTCCCCATGTCACCCCAATTATTTAGAAAAGCGTCATTAAAAAATCCTATTCTTGCATTTGCTGTTCCTTGATAGGCAGTAGCTTCTGTTAATTGGGTTGGCCCGTACATTTTTTGTTTTATTTCAACATATCTCACCTGAATTGGTATTTCTGTTGGCGTATTTGCTAACATTGCATCTATAATTTCTTTTCTATTCGCCCATTGTGCTTCAGATATTGCGCCATTAGTTCCAAATTCGTCTGAGTTTGTATAATACCATTCACCCCAGGTACCAATAAATCCTGCTTGATGTGAAAAAATAACATCCTTATACAGGTTCAGTAAAATAGAAAGTTGCCTAATATGTTCTAATATTCTAGCTTTTGTTGGTTGCTGTGCACTTAGTCCTTGCGCATTAGAATAGCTAAATCTAATAATAACTTTAAATCCTGCATTTCTAATATTATTAAAATCAGTTTGTATATTATCTAGATAAGTTCCATTGATAGGTTCGTTCATAAAAGCATCTAACATAAAATATCGGAACACAATAGTTACTTTGTCAGTACTAGTTTTCCAGCTATTTAAAGTTGCAACTGAAAGATTATTTGCACCAACTGTTGTTGCATAATTAGCAGCAGTTATAGAATATTTCTGTAACCCTCTTTCTGGATTGGCAATTATATTTGCTGAAGCGTTATAATTTACTGTTTGACCAATTAAAATTACTTGATTGATTATTAAAGACAGGAATAAAAGTGTTTTTTTCATAATTCTTATTATTAAATTTTGTTACATTTTCGATTCTGCGATAAAATGATACACAACTCTATGATTATTATTGTATTTGGTGATAAAAGCATCAATAAAATTAAGCATTGCAGCCATTAATTCTGGGTCGTTCCAATGTGGGCTAAAGTTAATTCCATTCGTACGCTACTGTGTGGAAAATTATTACTTGGATTCCACATACTTTTAAAACCC
>JBJXGJ010000015.1:0-6452 GCA_046153805.1 Ferruginibacter sp.
TGCTTCTATTCAATTTTTAAAAAACAAGAAAAATGGGGTTTATGAAATCATCAATATTGGCAGCGACAGCCCCATCTCATTACGGCAACTTATCAAACATATAAAAATAGCCACCAACAAAACAAACGTTGAAATAATAGAAAGAGCGTTTGTAAAAGGAGAAGTTACCCATACCCACGCCGACATTGAAAAAGCAAGAGATTTACTGCATTACAATGCCCTTGTATCTATTGAAAAAGGAATAAATTTATTTTATGAATGGTATAGAAATAACAAAATTAAGTTTTGAAGTAGCCTAACATTCTTATTTTTGGTAAGAGTGTGAACACTTTTGCTGAAAACAGAGAACAAAACTTGCCTAATAAAATCTAAAGTAAGCAACTAAATTAGTGTTACTTTTACTTCTATTTTTTCCATTTTTTCTCGCTAAAAAGCCCTCAACTTTGCAACATCAAATCATAATTAATCCTGTTAAGAAGATGAAATTAGTAAACATTAAATCAGACGCGGTAGCGATTTTTCGTACCATTGAATTGTTGAATGAGAAATTTGGCGCAAGTTATGTGAGCCGAATTGTTAGGGCTGATGAGGCATTTCCATTAAGGACTGTGTTTCATAAGGAATTGGAAACCTATGGGGCGTTGAGGGAGAAAAAATATGGAGAGGTAGAAAAATTGATGGCTTTTTTGTTAGCGGAAGGTTATCTGTGTGTAAATGATGTGCAATATGGAACTTTGGGTTTAACAAATGCCGCAAGAACGGAAATGAGCCATGACAAGGCTTGGCTCGTGGATACTTACAAAATGGCGATAAGCGAAGCCCAAAAAATGCAGATGAATTGTTTGAAAGCCTTGCGAAAAAGTAGTGCAGAAACGCTAAAATTACCTATTTTTAGCCTAGCGAATGACTATACTTTGCAGCAAATTGTGGCACAAAAGCCTCAAAATGTAGAAGTGCTGAAAAATATTCAAGGAGTTAATTCTCAATGGATTGAGCAGGCAGGTGAATTGATTTTGATGGTTTTTGATTCGGTAGAAGAAGAGTTGGCTGCTCGTCATCAGCGAAAACTTGCAAGCGAGGCATATCAATCTGTAAAACGCTTGGCGGAGGCGGGAGAATCTTTAGCAAATATTGTAGAAAAACGCAACATTCAAGCCGATACTGTTGTGAATTACCTACTGGATTTACACAATGCCGCCCAAATAAATCTCACGACTTGGATTGAGGCGAATGTGAACAAAGCGGATTTACACAAAGCAAGCGTCTTTTTTCAACAAGCGGAAGATAAGCGTTTTGCAACAGCACACGCGGTTTTGGGTTTGGAATATGCGGTGTTGAAATTGTGTAAGACTTATACTTTTTCCAAAACTGCGGCTTAGTTAGCGTATAGGGTTCGGAACTTTCAAAAAGTTCCGAACCCTAAAAAATTACTCATCAGCCTGACGAATCACATGAAAATAACCATTCGTTACAGTGACATAATATTTTTTAATTGTCCCTGCTACTTGGTCATATTCTTGGCGATAAAACTGTCCATTAAAAGTACCTTTTACCGCGCTTCCTACACCGCCATATTCTGTTATTGTAAGCGTGCCATTTTGATAAGGGGTATAATTTTTATTGTCCATAATAAGGTAAAGAAAATTATCTGTCTCTGTAGAATCAAGGGCAAACGTTCCTGTATTTTTCCCCACAAAATTTGCCATTAAGGTATGACTATCTGCACTTACAAGTGCTACGGTTTGGTCATCGGCAAGGGTATATTTAGAAAATGCTACCAAAGCGATTGCATCAAGGGTAATCGCTTGATTATTAAAACCATCTCCATTTAGCGTAAAGCCGCTTTGATAGATTGTTGCTCCTCCCGAAGGGCAAACTTCCATGTTTCCGACTTGCGCACTTTGTCCCGCTAAGGTAGGGAAAGTAACAGGTTTCGAGAAACTTCCTCCCACCAAATTGACGACTTTTAAGGTAGCATTCTGCCCATTAGAAGGCACAGGAATTTTAAAATTACCTACCTTATTGCTAGGAATTGAAATGGAGCCACCCGCCCATTCTACCACCAAATATCCCATGAAGATGCCTGAAGCACAAGTAATTACCCCTTCAAGATAAGCAGGGCATTGTACGTGAAAATCGCCTACATCTCTAAATTGTCCCGCGTTTAAAGCGGTTACATTTTGAGGAACAGAGACTAAGCCTAATTCGGGCGCATTTACCTGCACTTGAAAATCTGTACCTGTTGGAACAAAACGCTCAAATACGCCACTTTCATCTGTATAAGCAGCCGTTTGTCCTACTTTTACTTTCACATTAGGCAAAGGATTTCCATTACAATCTACAATTCGCCCTCTTATTGTGCCTCTATCTGTGGGATAATCGCAATTCCAAGAAGAAAAATGACTAACCTCTCCCATGTAAAAATTGCCTTGTTTTGTGGCAGTGCCTTCCTCTTTCCATATTCCTGCAACTTCATCAAAATGCCAAAGCGGAATGGTAAGGGGCGCACCCGAAGCCATAGAGGTCGGCACAGGAATTTTAAAGGTTGCCTTTTTTCCTGCACCAATTTCCAACTCATTGCCCGCATTATCCGTCATTTTTACCATCAACATTCCATAAGAAAGCAGTTGTACGTTATTACCTGCGGTATTTTGCCCCGACAAATCACTTCCCGGAATCACATTCATAAAATCGGCATCATCAGGATTTAGATGAACTATCGAAAGATTTATTATTCCTGTATAACTCGAGCCACTTGCCGTTTGTATGCTGTTCGCCGCTAATTGAACCCCTGCTCCTGTTGGCAAATCAATCACTTCCATTTGTGTTGCATCAGCCTGAAAAGCCGCTTGGTCGCTAATAAGCGTAAGATTTACATTGTTAATTCGGTCTTCTAATAAACTGACACTGGCATTTCCTTTAAAATATCCCGTTTTTGTCGCAACAATTTTACAGTGCATATCACTTACCTGCAAATCTTGAAAACGAAACATGCCGTTAGCATCGGTTATGGTATTTTTTCCATTCGTACTCACAGTTACCCCTGAAAGTGCTGCACCATTTCTGTTGACAACCTTACCACTTAATTCGATTTTATCTGTAGGATTTGGCGGTTCGGGGTCTTTGTTACAAGCCTGAAAACTCATGATTGCCCAAGTTAACAGGAGGAAGGCGAAAATTTTTCTCATAATAATGAACTTTGAAAAGTAAAATAACGATCACATTCTGTGAAATACAAAATATATACTTCATTTATTGCGACTGCTAAGATACTAAAGGTATGTTAATTTATCAAATATTTACCTAAAGTAGCAAGGTGAAAAAAAAATTATCTCTTTTTGTTTTGAAACCCAAATATTTTTCTTATTTTGCATTGAACAAAACCATTTGCCTATTTTTTTCGTATATACGTAGTGCAAGTGTTTAATACAATAAATTTATTTTTGCAATAGGTATATAAAATTTTGATTATTAGCTATTTATATGCTCATTTATTGAGTATTTATTTATTTACTTTTTTTATCTTAATACCTATTGTTTGTAGCGAATAATTCCAATGCGAAACGTTATTTTTCTTTTGTTAATTATCATAAATTTGAGTCTAGGTTGTAATAAAAAAGAAAACAGCCCTCAAATTCAAGTCAGCACCACCGATTCCACTCTAACGTCACAAACTACTGATAATCAAGGAGCTGTAAGAGAGAATGTAGTAGCATCAGATGAGGTGCTACCGCAAGTAGTTACAACCAATGACGGGGCTTTGCCTAGCCCCCAAATTCCGACTGCACTTAAAGGTAAGACAGATAGTATAGTCGCGAGCCTTAGCGAAAATCGAGACCTTTCGTTACCCGATTTGAGTGCAAATAAAGTGAGTGAAAAAGCAAGCGAAGTTTCTCCTCAGCCTCTTGCTACCGCAGTTCCAGCCCCAATAGCTGCCCCGATAAAACTGCCTAAAGTAGAAATTTCAAACCCTCCCGCAGGAGGAAATGAAGCAGATGAAGCCAATCCTGTCTTATCTCATGCAGCTTTTGACCAATTATTAAAACGCCATGTTACCGAAGATGGGCGCGTAAATTACATGGGATTTATCAAAGATAAGATACAATTTGATGCTTATTTAAACATTTTGACGCGAAATCCTGTACAAGCCACTTGGGAGCGAAATAAAAAATTAGCCTATTGGATAAATGTGTATAATGCCTTTACAATCAAGCGAGTAATGGAAAAATATCCCATTCACAATATGAAGGACGATATTAATCCTTGGAAAGAGAAAAATATTCGGCTTGGAACAGAAACGTATTCGCTAGACCAAATTGAGAACGAAATTGTTCGTGTACAATTTAAAGACGCTCGTATTCATTTTGCGCTAAATTGTGGGGCAAAATCTTGCCCAAAGCTGCTAAATGAAGCCTATATGCCTGATAAATTAGACGCTCAATTGAATAAACAAACAGAAGCGTTTATTAATAACACCTTACAAAATACGATTTCAGATAAAAAAGCAGAATTATCAAAGATTTTTGAATGGTATGCTGCCGACTTTGGGAATATTGTTGCTTTTTTTAATAGTTATTTGCAAACGCCCTTGAAGGAAAATGTAAAGATTACCTACAAGGAATATAATTGGAGTTTGAACGAGTAAGGTTTCTATCTTTAATTAAAAAATTGGTAGTCCTTCAAATGTAATGCTAACTAAAACCTGTAGCGGCTGCTTTAGCTGCCGCAGAAGCGCAAAAACGAAGATTTTGCAAGTTATTGGGTAGTTAAAGCAGCCCGTACAGCATTACATTTTTATCTCTACCAAAAAATTGTTGGTATGGTGTAAATTGATCATCTCTACACAAAAAAATTTGTATCATTCAAATATAAATCTTACATTTACCCCTTCATTCTAAGGGCTTTCCATTTTTATTCGAAAACCACTATATGACGACATTCAAGCATCTCCTCATAGTTTACTTTGTTGCTTTTGCTACCTCTCTTAGCTCTTTATTTGCCCAAAATGCAGATTATAAATTAAGATTAGTGACGGCATCTCAGTTCCCTTCCGTTATTGTTCAAGGCACAAGTTATAATTTTTCTTGCAAAATTGTAAACGTAGGTAATAACACCATAGAAGGCGGGATTTCCTTCCCTATTTTAATGTCTGTAAATAATGACGCAGGACAAGCGTTAGAGACCTTTACTTTGCCTAGCTCACTTGCACCAAACGATACTTTTAATGCAACAATCAATGATTATCAATTTGGCGCAGAACGCTTTGGCGGTGGCGGTGGACCAATTAATGACATTACGCTTTGGCCTCCTCTCCTAAGTATTCCTAATTCTCAATTTGAAAGCCTACAAATTCAAGATGTAGTTTTTTTAAATGCGGCTGCCTTTTCTGTGCAAAACAGAACGGTTACCGGTTTGCCCATGGTCTTGTCTTTCAATAAGTTATATGCGATTGATGTAGTAGCAGAAAATGTTGGGATTGAGGCAAGTACTGATGAATTAGAATTTTATGCCCAAATTAATCAACTTCCGGCCAAACACCTTGCTACGTTAAATGTTACCGTACCTGTGGGCGGGAGCGCAAGTAATAAAAATAATTATTTCAAACTTTCAGAAATATTTAAAGACATTACTAATCAAATTAATTTTTCGGCTTCACCTGTTTTATACATTTGGGCAATCGAAAAAGACAAAAATAATGTCGTAAGTCGCGCAAAATTCCGCATTGAAACGAATGTTTTTCCAGTAGTATTAAGCCAATTTCAAGGGGTTTCAGATGCTGAACAACATTTAAACCGCATTTCTTGGGTAACTTATTCCGAAGATGGAAACAAGGAATTTCATTTGTTAAAATGGAATGAAGCAACTAAAGATTTTGAACCGCTAGGGATTATTGAGGGAGCAGGAACAACGAATCAAGCAAAACATTATACCTTTCTTGATAAATCGCCTAATTATCAACATAATCGCTACCAATTATTGCAATATGACCTTGATGGCGGGCATGAAAATTTAGGAGAAATAAGCGTAAATTATCAATCGCCTAAACAAAGTTTGCAAGTCTTGGGGGCATATCCTAACCCCATTACTACGACCTTAAATTTACATATTTATAATCAAACAGATAGAAAAATACGCTTGCAAATCTTTGATAGTCAAGGGAAAATGGTGGTAGAGAATAGTTATACCGAAATGCAAGGAACACAGCTTTTGAGCGTTCCCTTAACCGAATTACCTGACGGCTTGTATTTTTATCAGCTTTCTAATGGCATTGATAAAATGACAGGGCAATTTGGGAAAGTGAAGTAAGGAAAATATAAACTTTATTGGAACTATGACAATTTTTGTGGTTTGTCCAAATTGCTTCATCTGCTCCTTTTGAAAATCATTGATTTTCAAGCGATGCGGCAGCTAAAGCAGCCGCTACAAGGGGCGTTCCACAAAAATTGTCAAAC
>JBJXGJ010000149.1:0-7238 GCA_046153805.1 Ferruginibacter sp.
TTTGCTCTTTTGATAATATTTTGTTTTTAATTTTTGTTATTACAAGTGAAGTTTCCGCTTTAACAGCAGAAATATTTTCGGAGAACAGAGACGATTGATTCTGTGAGTTCATTTGTTTTTAATTTTAATAGATGCAAATTATAATGTCCAAATGTATTTTAGCAATTTTTTTTAAATAAATAATTTCATTTCCGGCTTTACCTTCACTTGGTGTGCTACACTCCTATATCGCACAAAAATGTGGGGTAGCAATGTGCGGCTTTATAGCCGGCTATTTAGATAAGGCTTCACATAATTGAAATTGAAAACAACATTCACTAAATTTCCCTTAGAAAATTAAAAAGATGTAAGCATATTAATTCAGTTGAAGCATATATTAATACTCAAAAGTATAAAGTAGTTATTCCTGAGACAGCTGTTTAACATCATTTGTGAAATATTCTAGTCCTCAGTCTACCGCATAATTAAAGCTAACAAATATTATTCTGCCCAAGGGTTCCCGACAAGAATATCGGGACACGGTGGCAGATGGACTACTACTAACAGCCCCCGCAAAAAAGCGAGGTAGGCTACACAAATGCTAAATAAAATTCCCAAACCCCACAGCCCCAAATCTTCCACAATATCACCTAAATGTAAAAAACGCCGTATCCAATTCTTATTAGCCTATAAAATAGGTTCAAACCCCAATTTTCGATAATATTGCACGTTATAAAAACAACAAATAACTCAACCATAAATTTATGTGCGGAATTGTAGGATACACAGGTAAAAAAGAAGCATACCCCATTATTTTAAAAGGACTTAAACGGCTTGAATATAGAGGCTACGACAGCAGCGGCGTTGCTTTGCTTCACGATGGCAAACTGGATGTATATAAAAAGAAAGGTAAAGTGGTGGAGCTGGAAGATAGTCTTGTTGGTAAAAACCTTCACGCAAATATTGGTATTGGCCACACACGCTGGGCTACACATGGCGAGCCGAGCGACAGAAATTCTCACCCGCATACATCTACAAGCGGTCGCCTTTCAATGATACACAACGGTATTATTGAAAACTATGCGCAGCTTAAAAAAGAGTTGCTGAGCAAGGGCTACAGTTTTACCAGTGACACTGATACAGAAGTTTTATTAAATTTTATAGAAGATATACAGATAAACAACGAGAGCACGCTGGAAGAAGCTGTGCGAATTGCGCTGAAGCGAATTACAGGTGCCTATTGTATTTTATTGCTGGATGAACAAGATCCTGAAACAATTATTGCTGCACGCAAAGGCAGTCCGCTGGTAATTGGTATCGGTAAAGGAGAACATTTTTTAGCAAGCGATGCATCACCCATTATTGAGTACACAAAAGAAGTGGTTTATGTAAACGATTACGAGCTGGCAATTGTTCGTCCAGATGAATTAATTCTCAAAAACCTAGGCAATGAAAAAGTAACGCCTTTTATCACAAAACTCGATATGGAACTGGCAGCCATTGAAAAAGGCGGTTATGATCATTTTATGCTAAAGGAAATTTATGAGCAACCAAGCACCATACAGGATTGTTTGCGTGGGCGCTTAAATGCAGCAGTAGGAACAATTACAATGGCTGGTATCGATGACAATATTGAGCAGATAAAAGATGCAGAACGTATAATGATCGTTGCCTGCGGCACGAGCTGGCATGCGGGTTTAGTAGCGGAGTATATTATTGAGGAACTGTGTAGAATTCCGGTGGAGGTTGAATACGCATCGGAGTTTAGGTACCGCAACCCAATTGTAAATAAAGGTGATGTTATTATAGCTATTTCGCAAAGTGGCGAAACGGCAGATACCTTGGTAGCTTTAGAAAAAGCAAAAGAAAACGGTGCATTTATTTTTGGTGTAGTAAATGCAGTAGGCTCGTCTATTGCCCGTATTTCTCATGCAGGTGCATATACACATGCGGGCCACGAAATTGGCGTAGCATCTACAAAAGCATTTACAGGGCAGCTTGCCGTGTTAATAATGATGGCGTTGAGAATTGCTATACAAAAAGGAACAATTACAAAGGAGCGTTACAAACAACTACTGGTTGAACTGGCTGATGTGCCCGAAAAAGTTGACGCTATTTTAAAAAATGCAGAACACATAAAAGAAATTGCATTAAAATACAAAGATGCTCGTGACTTTTTGTTTTTGGGCAGAGGATATAATTTCCCAATCGCATTGGAAGGTGCGCTTAAACTAAAAGAAATTTCTTACATACATGCAGAAGGTTATCCGGCAGCAGAAATGAAACACGGACCCATTGCGTTGGTTGATGAAAATTTACCTGTGGTATTTATTGCGACAAAAGATTCGTACCACGAAAAAATTGTGAGTAATATGCAGGAGATAAAAGCCCGCAAAGGACAGATCATTTCTATCATTACCGAAGGAGACGAAATAAGCCCAACTATTAGCGACGATGTTATTTTTATACCACCTGCAGATGAATTAATAGCACCCATTATTAGTGTTATTCCATTGCAGTTACTCTCGTATTTTATTGGTGTTGCAAAAGATGTAGATGTAGATAAGCCAAGAAATTTGGCTAAGAGTGTTACGGTGGAGTAACCTCCCTAAATCCCTCCACAGGAGGGACTTTTGAACTTTGAGAATTTGAAAAGTATTTTAAAGTATCGTAGTGTGGCTTCTCAATGTTGTGGGCAAGCATTTTTTGCAGGAGAGAGGCGGGGGCGAGGCTTAAAACATAAAATAAATAATGTAATTTAATCTGTCAAGAATTTCTTGTCTCAATACTAATTACTAAATACTCAATACTGCTGTTCCATGAACATTATTACAACACACCCTGTAGAAGAACTTGGCTATAATTTTATCGACCCAAAATATATACCTGAAGGTGAAAATGAATATCATATAAGAGACATACAAAACGATGGCAGAAAATACCGTGCGCTTAGGGCAATAGAATTAGATACCCTCATTCATAACAGAAATACATCTGACAATTGGAACAATGTACAGGTTTCAGAACATTTTAGTGCCTCACTTATAAAGAATTGTAAATTTTACGGGCTGGTTCGCATCGGTATACTCCAACCCTTGTACAGAGAATTTCATAATTTTCGCTTGGCTGTAGGGCTGTACAACAGTACCATTATTAGTTGCGACCTAGGCGACAACGTTTGCATTGACAATGTAAATTATTTAAGTCATTATATTATTTCGCAAGATGTGATGATTGCCAATGTAAACGAATTGGCTTGTACCGATCGTTCAAAATTTGGTAATGGCATTATTAAAGATGGTGAAGATGAAAGTATAAGAAGCTGGGTAGAAGTATGTAATGAAAATGGTGGTAGAAAGATTCTTCCTTTTAATGGCATTTTACCGGGAGATGCTTTTTTATGGAGCAAATACAGAAATGAGGAGGACCTTCTGGATAAATTTAAGGAGTTCACACAAAAGGAGCTTGATAGCAAAAGAGGATATTATGGAAAAGTAGGGGAACGAACAGTTATAAAGAACTGCGGAATTTTAAAAGACGTTTGGATTGGTGCAGATGCATACATAAAAGGTGCAAATAAAATAAAAAATGTAACCATTAACAGCGATGGCCTCAGAAAATCTCAAATAGGTGAAGGCTGCGAATTAGTAAACGGCATTGTAGGTTATGGCTGTAGAATATTCTATGGTGTAAAGGCAGTTCGGTTTATTTTAGCATCGCACTCACAATTAAAATATGGAGCAAGGCTTATCAATTCTTACCTCGGTAACAACTCCACTATTTCCTGTTGCGAGGTATTAAATTCATTGATTTTCCCAAGCCACGAGCAACACCATAACAATTCATTTTTATGTGCCGCCCTTATTATGGGACAAAGCAATATTGCAGCCGGTGCTACCATTGGCAGCAACCACAATAGCCGCAGTGCCGATGGCGAGATGCAGGCAGGTCGTGGCTTTTGGCCTGGCTTGTGTGTAAGTTTAAAACACAATTCAAAATTTGCATCGTACACAATAATTGCAAAAGGCGATTTCCCTGCCGAATTAAATATTACGATTCCGTTTAGTTTAATAAGCAATGATGTGGCAAATGATGAACTGGTAATTATGCCTGCCTACTGGTTTATGTATAACATGTATGCGCTGAAACGCAATGCATGGAAAACGAAAGACAGAGACCGCCGTACAGAAAAAATACAAATGATAGAATACAATTATCTGGCACCGGATACGGTGAATGAAATTTTTGAAGCCATACCATTACTGGAAAAATTATCGCCAGATATAAATGGGAAAGCCACTACATCAGGATTTGAAAATATAGATAGAAAAACAACTGTTATTAAAGTCCCTCAGTCTATTAAAGTTTTTAAAGAGTTAATTCAATATTACGGTATGTGTAATTTGTTGGGTCATTTTAGTAAAAATAATTTTAATGATTTTGAAGAATTTAAAACTTCGTTGCCTGTAAAAATCTCCCGCTCCTCATGGATGAATATCGGTGGTCAGTTGATGAAAACATCGTCTGTAGAACAGCTAAAACAAGATGTTATTTCTAATAAAATTGATAGTTGGAATCTTGTACACGAACGTTATAAAGAAGAAGGGATAAATTATAAGAATAATTTGCTGGAACATGCATACTGCTCTTTACTCGAAATATTAAACATCACTACCAAACAATTCACTCCAGAATTGTTTAAAAAATTATTGGATGACACAGTGGCTACAAAAACCTGGATGACAGAAGGCATTTTAAAAAACCGTGAAAAAGATTATACCAACCCTTACCGTAAAATGGTTTATGAAAACAACGATGAAATGAACAAAGTTGTAGGTAAGTTAGAAGACAATAGTTTTATACAGGACCAGTTTGAAAGGTTGGAAGAGTTTAAAGTTCTTATGGCAGCAATAAAAAATAAATTAAATTAACTGGAGCTCTACAGATTTGGGTAACAATAGTATTAGGCAAATCCGTAGCTATTCTAGTGTATTAAAAAGAATTTACACGGAAAGATAATGCACCCCCAACTGATAACCCTTTAAACCCAACCCACTAATTACACCAACACATTTTGCAGATACGTAAGAATGTTTTCTAAATTCTTCTCTGGCAAAAATGTTAGAAATATGAACTTCCACCACTTTTGTTGTTATAGCTGTAACCGCATCGCCTATCGCAATTGATGTATGCGTGTAAGCACCAGGGTTTAATATAATCCCATCGGCTGAAAATCCGACTTTTTGCAGAGCCGTTACCAATTCTCCTTCTACGTTACTTTGAAAATATGTAAACTCAATATTTGGAAAAATTGTTTTTAACTTATCTAAATACGATTCAAAGGTTTCTGTACCGTAAACTTCTGGTTCTCTTTTTCCTAGAAGATTAAGGTTGGGGCCGTTTATGATGGCTATTTTCATTTCCTTTTATTAATTTCTAATTAAAAAGCTACAACACTGAACTTGTAGAAGGCGGCACTTACAGTATTGAAGTGCTTGCTCTTTTAAACTTTCAACTTTGAACCTTCAACATTAAACTTACTTCATCATCCCCACAAAATCATCAAACAAATACCTACTATCATGCGGCCCTGGCGTAGCTTCGGGGTGATATTGAACCGAGAAAGCTTTTTTATTTTTTACCCTTATACCTTCAATACTGTTATCATTTAAATTTAAGTGCGTAATTTCTATATGATTACTATTTTTTATAGCACCCGCATCTACACCAAACCCATGATTTTGTGTTGTTATCTCACTCTTACCAGTTATTATATTCTTTACAGGATGATTTAACCCTCTATGGCCGTGGTGCATTTTAAAGGTTGGAATATCGCAAGCAAGAGCTAAAAGCTGGTGACCTAAGCAAATTCCAAACAAAGGCTTATCAGCGGCCAATATACTTTTAACAGTATTAATGGCGTAGTCTAGTGGTGCAGGATCCCCCGGTCCATTGCTTATAAAATACCCTGTCGGATTAAATTTTTCAAGTTCATCAAAGGAAGTTTTTGCATTAAATACTTTTACAAAGACGCCTCTTTCTACTAAGCAATTTAAAATATTCTTCTTAATACCAAAATCAAGTACTGCTACTCTGAGGTCACTTTCTTCATCACCCATTGTATAGGCCTCATTCGTACTTACAGCAGATGCAAGCTCAAGGCCGTCCATCGACGGAACCAAAGCAAGTTGTTTTTTAAGCAATTCCACATCGTCCACTTCCGAAGAGATGATGCAGTTCATGGCACCCTTTGTACGCACATGTTCTACCAATGCCCTTGTATCTATTTCACTAATTGCAACCACGTTTTGCTTTTCAAAATAGGTCTGCAAAGAATCTTCTGCCATAAAACGACTAAACTTCTCTTCTAAATTTCGTCCAATAACACCCTTTACTTTTACGCTATCACTCTCCACATCTTTATTAAAAACACCGTAGTTGCCAGTGTGCACATTATTCATTATCACTACCTGCCCATAATAACTTGGATCTGTAAAAACTTCCTGATAACCAGTCATACCAGTATTAAAACAAAGTTCACCTGTTGTAGTACCAATTTTCCCAAATGCGGTGCCATTAACTATAGTGCCATCCTGCAATAGCAAAATGGCTTTATTAGTATGTTTATTCATTTTAAATATATCTTTCTTCTTTTACAATTATATAAAAAAAGCTCCGATAAAAATATCGGAGCCTTATATAAATTTTATGAACGCATTTTATGCTTCTGATTTTTCTTCAGTTGTTGTATCAGTATCAGTTGTCGTTGCTTCGTCTGTTACAACCTCTGCGTCAGAAATTGAATTAACGTCGTTAGTAGTTGCGGCTTTTGCTTTTGCACCACTCGATCTACGAGTTTTCTTAGCAGGCTCAGCAGTAGTCTCAACTGACTTACCATAAATTTCGTTAAAATCAACCAACTCAATCATAGCCATTTCAGCATTATCACCTTGTCTTGCACCAAGCTTAATGATACGTGTATATCCGCCCGGGCGACCAACAACCTTTGGTGCGACTACAGTAAACAATTCTTTAACCGCAGCTTTATCGTTTAAGTAACTAAATACTATACGGTGATTGTGGCTGATTGATTCTTTACTTTCTGTAGCTTTTGTTTTAGTAATAAGCGGCTCAATGTAACTACGCAATGCTTTTGCTTTTGCTACAGTTGTTGTAATTCTTTTGTAAGTAATTAACTGGCAACCCAAGTTCATTAACAAAGCTTTTCTATGAGAAGCTGTTCTGCTTAGGTTGTTATT
>JBJXGJ010000151.1:0-3678 GCA_046153805.1 Ferruginibacter sp.
CCTGCAGCTATGTTTTTGCAACACTCAGGCTCTGGACATTTCCCAACACCATCAGCATTTACTGGTTGGCATTCAGTTGGCGTAATTAATTGTTTGTCTTTGCAATCTGGTACACCATCACCATCAGTGTCCTTCGTTACACCGTGTGTATCAACAGTGCAACCTGCTGGGGTGTTAGGCTCACGATCTAGTTGATCAAGAACACCATCACCATCAGCATCTTCGAAAGAAGGCTTAGGCAATTTCATATGCTTTGGCGTGTTTAATTCACTGTAAGCATAATCTAATGGGTTTAACCAATACAAAGGCTCAACACGTTTACCACCAAGGTTAAAGTTCAACCTTACAGATGCATAGTTATAAGCATCAACACTAGATGTCGTGGCTGGATCAGTACTAGGTTGCTCTTGCCATTGTTGACCATCCAATAAATCAGTTTTTACAAAAGTAAGGCGATCTTCTATTGCTAAGTTGAGTCTTTTACCAAGCCTAAAAGCAACACCAGCTAATACATTACCCGATGGCAGTAACGTTTTACCGTTAATTCCAGATGTAGATGCACCTTTTCCCCCTGTATTTTGAGCATCGGTTTCGTAAGTATCATCCATATCTGCTTTTAAATCTTTTCTAATATCTTTTCTCTTTTTGTAAAGATTTGCTTCATTTGCATATTTGAGTTGAGTTCGATTGAACAAAACACTGTAGTTTGCACCTCCGTTTCCTTCATCAAAAGCATTTACCATTGTTCTGTACAAAGAAACACCAATACCTCCACCACCATAAAACACTACACCAGTTTTCGCTTTGTGAAACCTTGTATTGTTAATCGTAAAAATACCCTGTAAACTTAAATCCTGCAATTTTGTTCTGTAGTTATAATAAACGAAATCCGCTTTAGCATTCGGACTGGGAATACCTGCTGCATTTCTAACTACAAAATTACCTGCACCGTCTCTAACGGTTGCAAAGTAAGAACCAAAAGCTGGATTTTTAGAAAACCCTTCAGATGCCTTCCAGTTTTGACCATCCATTGTAGTGTTTATATACTCTACTCTAAGAGAGAATACATAACCCAAAGCTTTTCTGACAGTAATACCAAAATTTGGTGCTGTAAATACTCTAGGAGAAACATCACCACTTACTGTTGCAATACCCGTAGAAATACCAATTTCTAACATGGTGCGTGGTTTTGCAGGAAAAGAATAACTGTTGTTCCAGAATTCGTTTTGCTGTGCCATTCTCTTCTTTGAGATAACAGATGAGTCGTAGATGTTATAACCACCACTCATGTAGCCTGCATTACCAGTTTCGGTCTGTGCTATTGCACCAGCCGATAAAAGCATACATAAGGCTGTAAATAATTTAATTTTTTTGCTTGCCATAACTTAAAGGTTGTTGAATTTTCAAAAATAGTCTGATTGATTAATTGCAAATGTAAACAACGATGTTAAATATAAAAAATTTTTTTACCATTTATTTATAATTTAATCTTCACTTTACATTGGATTATTCATTACATTAACGACTACATATTTGTTATTTTAGTTGCATCAACAGTAAAAAAGATTTTTATCGCATAAATTAATAGGGAAATTATCAGATGCCTATCCTAAATTGCTGTTTTTTAAGATGAAAACTGTACAAAACATTATAGGCGAAGAATTAAAAGTATTTGAAGCTAAGTTTTCGAATGCCGTAAAGAGCAATACCTCCATGCTTGATACTATAATGAAATACATCATTAAAAGAAAGGGGAAGCAACTAAGACCGATGTTTGTATTTTTAAGTGCAAAATTACATGGAACCATCAATGAAAGTACTTACCGAGCGGCCGCACTTGTAGAGATGCTTCATACAGCCACGCTTGTACACGACGATGTGGTGGATGAATCGATGGAACGAAGAGGGTTTTTCTCAATTAATGCTATTTGGAAAAATAAAATTGCTGTCTTAGTCGGCGATTATCTTCTTTCAAAAGGTTTACTACTTTCCATAGAAAATAATGAGTTTGAACAACTTCGTATTTTATCAGAAGCTATAAAACAAATGAGTGAGGGAGAATTGCTACAAATGGAGAAAACACGAAAACTTAATATTGATGAATCTGTGTATTTTGAAATTATAAAGAATAAAACAGCGTCTCTTCTTTCTTCGGCATGCGGTGTTGGCGCCTACAGTACCACACAAAATGAAGAAATATGTAATAAAATGAAACTGTTTGGCGAAAAAACAGGCATTGCTTTTCAGATTAAAGATGATCTGTTTGATTACGGTTCGGAGAAAATAGGGAAACCAACAGGAAACGACATTAAAGAAAAGAAAATGACCTTACCTCTTATATATACCCTTTCAAATGTAGATAAACAGACAATGAGAAAACTAATTTACATTGTTAAAAATAACAATACAGACAAGGAAAAGGTGAAATGGGTGATAGATGTTGTAACAGAAACTGGCGGTATTAAATATGCGGAACAAAAAATGATGGATTATAGAGACGAAGCAATTGCTATCATAGACGAGTTTCCTGCATCGGGAGTAGGGAGTGCGTTAAAAGATTTGGTAAGATATACAACAGACAGAAAATTTTAACCTATTTGAAAAAAAGGTGGAACATACTGCAATATGATGTAGAAAAAGTAAATGAACTACACAACGAATTAAAGGTAAGCAAAACTTTATGCAAAATTCTTACCCAAAGAAAATTTGACACCTACAATAAAGCAAAAGAATATTTTCTACCATCTCTGCAAAACCTGCATGACCCTTATTTAATGAAGGATATGCAAAAAGCTGTAAACAGAATAGCCACGGCAATTGCAAACAACGAAAAAATTTTGGTTTTTGGAGATTATGATGTTGATGGAACAACCTCCGTTGCAAGCATGTTTAGTTTCCTTTGCGAAATTCATAATCCACAGAATTTAGATTTCTATGTTCCCCATAGATACCGGGAAGGTTATGGTGTGAGCAAGGCAGGGATTGATTTTGCAGCAGCTAACAATTTTACATTAATTGTTTGTCTGGATTGTGGCATCAAATCAGTTGAGTTGATTGATTATGCTAATTCGCTCGGTATTGATTTTATTATTTGCGATCACCATTTGCCAGGCACAATAATCCCAAACGCCACAGCAGTACTCAATCCTAAACAGATAGATTGTTGTTACCCTTACAAAGATCTTTGTGGTTGCGGTGTAGGTTTTAAGTTAATGACAGCGCTTGCAACACATTATAAATTAGCAGAAGATTTGGTTTTTAAATACCTTGATCTGGTTGCTACTGCAATTGCGGCAGACATTGTACCCATAACTAATGAAAACCGGATACTTGCATTTTATGGCTTGCATAAAATAAATACAAATCCATTACCTGGTATAAAATCGTTGATGGAACTTGGCGGTATAACCAAAATAATGACCATTACAAATGTTGTGTTTGTAATTGCCCCAAGGGTTAATGCTGCTGGCAGAATGGACGATGCAAAAAAGGCAGTACAGTTATTTATAGAAAAAGATATTGACAAAGCAAAGAAGTTTGCAGAAATGCTGCATACAGATAACAAAGAAAGAAAAGAAGCAGACAGCAGTATTACCGAAGAAGCCCTGCAGTTTGTAAATGAAAGCAGCATATTGCAAAATAAAAAAACATGCGTTGTATATAGCGAGCACTGGCATA
>JBJXGJ010000158.1:0-7874 GCA_046153805.1 Ferruginibacter sp.
GGGAGTATGTGAGAGTGTATATCTGTAACTATGGGGAAATAAGCGGATGAAAAAACGGGAGACGGCTTTTTAAAAATGGAAAACATTAAAATATTCCCAGTTTGGCTTTTAAACTGTACTGGTGCAATTTAATAAGCGGCTTTAAAATAGACACCAAAAAAGGCATTGGTATTGCATTTTGCTTCATCGCAAGATAATCTCTCCGGTTTGCCCTTAAACGGTGATTTATATTGTTGTTACTTGCACCACCTCTTCTCATTTTTACAATAAGCATAGGTAAGTAAAAAGAAGATATTTTATGTTTGAATAAATAGCGGGCCATAAATTCGTAATCTGCAGCAGTAAAATAATGATTTTCGTAACCGCCGTACCTATCAATTAAAGATTTCTTAATATAAAATGTGGGGTGTCCCGGCATCCACCCCATTTTAAATAAATTACGATTGTATTTTTTTCCTTTCCATGTTCTGAAAACCCTTGATGTTACTTCCTGGTCCACATACTGAAGATCGCCATAAATAGAATCCACATTCTCTGTTTCAAAAGTATTTACGATCTTTTCAATTACATCATCAGAAAACAGCATATCATCGCTGTTTAACCCACCAATTACATCTCCTGTAGCCATTGCAATACCTTTGTTAATGGCATCGTACATACCCCTGTCAGGTTCTGAAATCCATTTAGCAATTTTATTTCCGTAAGATTTTATAATGGCAACGGTATTGTCTGTTGAATTACCGTCTATTATAATATGCTCAATGTTCTTATACGTCTGTCTTTGTACAGAATCTATGCAGTGAGCAAGATACTTTTCAGCGTTATAGGTTACTGTTATGAGCGAGATTTTCATATCCATTTGGAAAAAGCTGTTCGTTTCTATTAACTCTATTACGAAGATAAACCGATTAAGAGATAATGCATGTTAACATTTTGCTTATAACTACAATTCAATATTAGGGCTTTTATTATGCGCAAAGCAAAATACTTTTTATCAACCTGCAAGAAACGGTGGATAAATACATCAATAAAATATTGTAAAATGAACGGTCAGCGTTTTTAAAAAATTTCTCCCTAAAGCGCAACTACATGATTGATCTTGTCTTAAAAAGCTTGGCAGGATTACCCCTATACATTCCAAAAGGTTCACAATTTTGGGTTGCGACTGCACCCGCTGTTATGATACAATGATTACCACAAACTACCCCACCACAAATAACTGCTTTTGCACAAATCCAAACCCCATCTTCAATTTTAATGGGTTTCATTAATAAACCAAAGTTTGCAGCGCTGTAATCATGGCTTCCAGTAATAAGCAATGCACCCTGCGAAATGCAAACGTTGTCGCCAATAATCACATCAGTAAGGTTATCTATCCACACATCTTCACCTATCCACACCTGGTTGCCAATGTTTAAAAACCAAGGGTATTTAATATTTACATAAGGCTTTATACAAACTTTTTTACCAACAACCGCCCCAAATAATTTTAATAAAAAAACTTTTAAGCTATATACAGGAAACCAGCCCGATTTAAAAAAAACAAGATTGGTATAATGCCATAAACAACGCTTTATAGCATTACCGGGTTTGTACCAGTTGTTATCATAGGCAGAAAAATCAACCTGCATGCAAAGAAGTTTGTTTTATATTTTTTTCAAAAAAATACATCATACAAAAAATAAATAAATAAGCTGCAATATTAAACCACCTATGGTGATCCCACCCAAACGGAAACTTCCAGCCTTTATTACTTGCTATCAGTACCAGACTTATCCTTACAACATTGATAAACCATATAAGCAAGACACCTGCCAGCAGCCACGCTGCTTTTTTTACAAGTGTTGCTGAAGTGGCTACCATGTAGGCCGCCCAAAAGCTCATCACCCCAAAGCCAAGGCAGGAGTAAACTATTCTTATACCATTGGCACCGGGTACCCTTAAAACATATTCGCTTGTGCGGATTGTTTTGTAATCAAACACAGCTACGAATACTTTTGTACCGCCAATAAGCGATGACCTGAACCATGCAGCTATATTAAAATACTTTTCTGCAAATGGGCTGTACATGCCACCGGGTATTGCAAGCCCGGTTATGAAAAGTGCACCGTAATAACACAGCAAAAACACTGCTGCAAACACAATTAAAAACTGTATAAATGATGGCTTTTTAAACAGCATGTTATTCATCCCCTAAAAACATTTTCCGATAAGCAGCCATTTTTTTATCTGTATTTAAATGCGCTGCGGCATATTGCCTGGCAGCAGCAGAAAAACTGTTATAAACATCCTGATTTTGCGCTGCAAAAATATTGATGGCATTTGTAATTTCTGCCACTGATAAGTCAACATTCTCTCCTGCCATTTGGTTGCAAAGGTCGTTCCATGGCGTGTTGTGAGATGTTATAACAGGTTTTCCGGCGGCAAGTGCTTCTGCAATGGCATGGCCAAAATTCTCGCTTTTACTTGGCATAATAAATACATGTTGCTGCGAAAGAGCGGGTGCCACACTGCTTGGTAATAATTCGCCAAGATATTGCACTTTAATATTTGCAGGCATCGCTTCAATTGCTAGCAGACATTGCTGCCAATATGCTTCGTCTTTTACAGGGCCATAAAGATCGTAGTTAATGAACGCCGTGCAATTTTGAAGTGCCTGTAAAACCAATAAGTGATTTTTCATTGGGCTTATAAGGGCAATAGTTGTCAACTGTAGTTTGCCTGCCGTTTTAGGCGGCGCAGGTAATACTTCCATCTTTTTTGAAAAATTACCTGCTACCGAAACCCTACAGTCTTTTCCAAATTGTTGTTGTATGTATTCCGCTTCTGTTTTATCGGTTGCATGAAAAATGTATTTTTGTGTACCTCTTGCATTCAGCATCTGTAGGAAAAAGTGCTTCTTCCATTTTTTTTGTGAGAGTGCACCTGGGTGTAACATACCCCGCACCGAAATAATTTTTGTACTTGCATTGCAAAAAAGCATGGGTACAATATTATAATGCCAGTTAAATAGTCCAATAATAAACAAAACATCGGGCATCACATTTTCTACCTGTTCACAAATGCGGTTGCTAAGGTTTTCTTTGCCCGCATACCAAACTTTTGTGCAATCATTGTATGTTGTCCATTCGCCTGTTGTAATACCTTGCAATGCTTCTCCGCTTAGATCTGTGTTACCGCAAAAAATAAAATACTCCACCCCTTCTGTGTAATTTGCAACAAGGTTTGCGATAGATTGAATAGGGCCACCCGCTCTAAATGCAGGTACAAACCATGGTATTGTTACAAAGATCTTCATGCAAGCTCCTTAATGATTTTTTTAGGCATGCTGATGTAGGCCATCAACTTCGGAAAAAAGAACCTGCGCAAAATTAAAAATACCATGAGGTTCACGTACAATCTTCCTACAACGAAAATATTATCTGACTCAAAGGAAAAAAGCTCCATATATAAAGCTCCTACTACTGCATAATTAAATATAAAATTGTTTGATGATTTTCTGATGAAATAATAATACGTACTGCCATATATAAAACCCAAAATTAGCAGTGGTATAAACATACCTACGTAACCAAAATCTATATACCCATCAGCAAAATAGCCAAGACTTACCGATACCCCTCTTTTTACGCCTGAGTATTGTATACCGCTGTATTTCGACGCTTTTACAGATGCATCATAAGTCCCTTTATTAGGGTTTAAAATCCGGGGTGTAAGAACAAACACCAGCGTATTTCCCCAATTGCTGCCATTTTGAAGCGGAATAACAGATGGCACCCTGTCCATCGTTTTTGCAAGGTGATAGGTGTACTGTAATCTATCAAGAAAATCTTCAATTGCACCGCTAAAAGAATTGCTGTTCTGCTTTTGGGAAAGTTCCAAAAGTTTATCGAGTGCCTCTCCTTTTTGTACCTGGACAGACTGGGTTCTACTGCCTTTGTTTAAAAAACTTCGATACTCCCCCTTTACACTTGTCCAGAAAACACCTGCAAAAAACATAAATGCAACCCCAATGGTAAAAATCATCATTTTATTAAACCTTACCATTGCAAGCATGCACAATAAAAGAAAAAGAATAAAGAAAATGATTGTTTTAAAATCAGAGAAATAGCTGTAAAATCCCATAGCAAACTCCAACATACAAAAAATATAAAACTCTTTTCGCTTTCTGTTTTTTAAAATACTCTGAAAACCAAATAACAAAAAAAGAAACCATTTAATGTTTCCTAGGCTGAAAATTATTTGAGTTAAAGAGGGAATTAAAAATGCAATACCTGTAAGCGCATTCATAGCGAAAAACCCGATAATATAAGCCGTGAAAGATTTATCAATTGATAACCTGTCAGCATGCCTTTTTAATTGTGCCAGCGACAAGGCAGGCAATTTATTTTGATAATAGACAATTGGTAAAAATAAAACCAACAAACCGATGTAAGCAGCTATGGTAGCATATTCTGTACTTGCCGAACGGTAATTGATATCTTGATTTAAATAATTACTTTCCCAAATGCCCGCAGATATTTGTAGGAAATGATAAAACAACATGATGGTAAACACCCCAGGTTTGTAAGGCTGCTGCATCCCGTTGATAAGCATAAAAAAAATGACCATACCTACAAAAAGGATTATGCCATTGGTAAAAAACAACTGGCTTATGAGCAGCAATAATAAAAACCCTCTTGTTCCTTCATCAAAATAAATTTTAGCTCTCACTTATTTGATTCTTTTTCCAATTGACTGATACCGTTTTCGATTGCATAACAATCTTCCAGAAAACTATACTCTTTAATCATTTCAGTAGAGGCGCTACCCATCAATTTTGCAGCGTTTGGATTATCTACAAAAAATTTAAGTGTGGTTGTGAATGAATCAATATTGTCAGATTTAAATACAAAACCATTTTTATTATTTACAATAAGATCGTAAGAAGCACCACATTTATCACTGGCAATAATTGCCTTGCCGGCGGCCATTGCTTCGTTTATTGCAAGCCCCCATGTTTCATTTGGCCCTTTAGACGGCAATACAAAAACATCGCAGCAATTATAAACAGAAGGCATTTCATTTTGATTTTGGAAACCAATAAATTTTATAAATGAATTAGCTGCGTAGGTTTTAAATAAGCTATTTTCAAGTTCCCCACTACCAGCTATTATTAAGAAGGTGTTTACTGCTTTTAAACCAACAAAGCTCTCTATTAAAAAATCAGGCTGTTTTTTTGCCTCCAATTTTCCTGCAAATAAAAACACCACAGCGTCTTCCGGAATATCTAAACTTTTTCTAAGTTTTTGCCCCGCAATTATATTTTCAACAACAGGAGCGAATCTCTCATTTTCTATTGCATGGGGCATAAATATTAGCTGTTGCTCACCCAGCCCCATCATTTTAAAATATGCTTTGTTTGCTACACCAGCATAAAACGCTTTGTCAATTTTTGAATAGATATACTTCAATACAATTCTCCTTACAAACTGTTTTAGCCCGGTATTTTCATCCAGTAAAGTTGAATCGCCTCTAAAATAAACGGGTATTTTTTTATTAAAAAAACGAATCACGGCTAAATGGCTTTTAAAATTCCAGCCATAAACCAATATAGTATTTGCACCCCATTCTTCTATTTGTTTGTTGAGCGTTGGGTTGTTAATGCCTTTATAATGATGAGAACCTGGGCTGGTTGAAATATTTTCTATAAAGCTGTAATCATAACCTTCTAATAACGGAATATCCCATTTTATAGGCTGCCCAAAACCAGGATCATACTTTTCGCCAACAGCACTCTGGCTCCATGTGTAAAAAACTTTAATATCAATTTGCTTTCGTTCAGCAAGTAACCGAAAAAGAGGTGCATTGTATTGTATGGGATGGGTTGTTATGATCGCAAGCTTGTGCATTTAAATTAGAGAGAAACCGCTTTATCGAGCAGTTGGGAAAGTGTTTGGGTGACGGCATAAGCGGAATAACTCTCCACGAGAGAAAGATCAATTTGCTCCTTTTTGAAATTGTTTCTAAATACCGAAAAGGAATTAAATGTATTTGTAAAATTCGTAGAAATTTTCTCCACCCCTTTTTCCCCGTTAAACGCTAATACTAATCCCACATTTGCCTCTGCAATAATTTTCACAGCACTACTGTCCAAATGTAAAACTCCCAATATAGGTTTTGCGGCAAGTATGGCCTGGTAAACTTTTGAAGGCGTATAATGAGGCTCAGTACTTCCCAAAATAAACACTCCATCTGCAATATTTAAATGTACCAATACATCTAAATAGGGAATACGTGCTGGGTATTCAAATATGACTGACTGCCATAAATTATATTTTTCTGCTAGTGGTTTTATATTAAAACTCTCAGCATCATTAGGTCTTTTACCTGTGCCTATAAAATGAAATTCAACATTTTCGAATAGGGATATATCGCCTACTATTGATTCAAATATTTTTTCTAAAGGCATATAAGATTTCGGTAACATTGCACCTGCATATACAAACTGTATTTTTTCTTTCTTTTTATTAAAAAGATAAGGCACTATATTTAAAGTAGATATTATTTCATAATCCTTTATTTCTCCCCCATAAGGCATTGCCCCTGTTACAATATTTTTCAAGTTCGGATTCCTCTCAAGTACCGGTTGGTAATATCCTTCAGCTACGCCTGTAATTAAAGAAGTTTTTTTTACAGCTATCGGCTCTAAAAATTTTGCAAGCTTGGTAGATAGCCAGTGCCTGCTAAATATCTTATTACTACCTGGGAAAATATGAACCCAAGGATCAATATAATCTATTCCATACTTTATTTTAGTTTTGTTATGCAACATTCTACCTAATAATGCACAATAAAAAGACGGAATGGGAATATATAAAAAATCGTATTGTTCCGTTTTCAATAATTGCTTAGCCTTCTTGTATAATTGAAAAAATCCCCTCAATCCTATATCACCAATTATTCTTATTTTTTTTGTAGAGAATGCATTTACTTTTTCAATTCGTAATTCACTAGGCAATAATTTTGCAAGATTGGCATCTAACTTTTCCTCGTAAAAATTCTCATGCACTGTTAATATTGTTGGCTTCCATCCAAAAGTTGGCAAGTGTTGTGCAAACAATCTTGCTCTGTGTACACCTGCGAGGTTAGATGGTGGAAAGTGTGGATATAAAATTAAAATTTTTTTCAATTAATTAATTCCAATAGTTTTTGTGATTCATTTTCCCAATTAAGTTCCGTGGAAGCTAATAAAAAATTGGATTGCCTTTGTTCTAAAAGATTTAAACTATTTCTATAAAATAAAATACATTCTTTAAGTTTAATTTTATTCCCTATAGGAAAAGATTGTCCAACTTTATATTTTTCATTAAAGTTTTTTTGCATAGCAGTTTCACTTAAAAGAATTCCATTGCCTGCTTGCAAATAAGTAAAAATTTTATTCGATAATGCTAAATTATTGTTTATTGAAAACGCAGGTTCTACAGCAAGTCCAACATCAAATTGAGACGAAAAGAAAGTAAGATTATTCGGCGACTTTATACCAGCAAAATGAATAGTAGATTCTATTCCTTCCATTTCTTTTAAAAAGTATTCTTTCATTTCTTTGGTACAATTACCTACGAGTGTAAGATTAATATCAAAATCTTTCATTTCTCTTAATACTTCACAAATAATTTGTAGTCCTCTATCTTTACCAATATGTTGACTAAACCAAAATAATTTTAAATCTTTATTTTTATCTGTCCTAAAATCTGTCTGATTATTTAATGGAAAACAATTTAAGAGAGTAACAAATGGTACATATATGTTGGGAAAGTCTTCTTCAATCTTTTCTTTAATCAATAAACTAGCAGCACTTAAGTAACAAAAGTTTTTTATGTATTTATTTTCTA
>JBJXGJ010000163.1:0-13907 GCA_046153805.1 Ferruginibacter sp.
ATCTCTTCCGCCAAATTGCTGGGCGAAGATGTAGAAAGAGAAGGCTTGATAAAAACGCCTGAGCGTATTGCCAAAGCAATGCAGTTTATTACGCAGGGTTATGGACAGGATGCAAAAGCAATTTTAGATTCTGCACGTTTTCATGAAGATGTGAAGAAAATGATTATCGTTAAAGACATTGAATTGTACAGCATGTGCGAGCACCATATGTTACCATTTTATGGCAAAGCTCACGTAGCATATATTCCTAATGGTTACATTACCGGTTTAAGCAAAATTGCAAGAGTGGTAGATGTTTTTAGCAGAAGGTTGCAGGTGCAGGAAAGGCTTACCCACCAAATTATGGATGCTATTCAGGAATCGCTTCAACCGCTTGGAGTAGCTGTTGTTATTGAAGCTTCGCATCTTTGCATGATGATGAGAGGTGTGCAAAAACAAAATTCTGTAACAACCACCTCAGCATTTATCGGGCAGTTTGAACACAACGAAACACGGAGTGAATTTTTAAGACTGATAAGCGCCAAGTTGCACTAAAATATTCAAGATAGGTACATTTAAAAAGCCACAACATTACAAACTTAGTTTTGTAACCTTGTGGCTTTTTAGTTTAATAAAATATATTTTTGATATTTAGCATAAAAAATTACACAAAACTCAAAGTATGAAACACGCTTTTATATTCCCGGGCCAGGGCGCACAATTTTCTGGCATGGGTAAAAATTTATACGACAGCCATGATGCAGCTAAAAAATTATTTGAAGATGCCAATGATATTCTGGGCTTTAGAATAAGCGATATAATGTTTACCGGCAGCGATGAACATCTTAAGCAAACCAATATTACCCAACCCGCCATTTTTATACATTCGGTAGCCGCTTTTAAAAATATTGAAGCTGCAAAACCTGATATGGTTGCAGGTCATTCATTAGGAGAATTTTCGGCCTTGGTGGCAAACGGTACTTTGAATTTTGCTGATGCACTAAAATTGGTATCTGTAAGAGCTGAAGCCATGCAAAGAGCCTGCGAAACAAACCCCAGCACAATGGCTGCAGTGCTTGGGTTGGAAGATGAAAAAGTAGAAGAGATATGCCAGCGTATTACCAACGAAACCGGAGAAGTGGTGGTAGCCGCTAATTACAACTGCCCGCGGCAATTGGTCATTAGCGGTAGTATGGCAGGGATAGAATATGCATGTGCAAGAATGAAAGAAGCAGGTGCAAAACGTGCGTTGGTTTTACCAGTTGGTGGAGCATTTCATTCACCGCTAATGATATCTGCAAAAAATGAACTGGAAGCCGCAATAAACACTACACTATTTAATGAACCTAACTGTGCTGTTTACCAAAATGTAGTGGCAGCGGCAGTTACAGCTCCATCACAAATAAAAGAAAATTTAATTGCCCAACTTACCGGCCCTGTAAAATGGACACAATGTGTGCAGGCAATGATTGCTGATGGCGCCACGAATTTCACTGAATGTGGACCAGGGAAAGTACTCCAGGGTTTGGTTATGAAAATAAATAAAGACATGCTAGTGGATGGAGTGAGTTAAGAATGGATAATTACCGCAATGGATAATTTAATAATGGATAATAAAGGCTCACGAATAAGAAATATTATACTATTTGCTTTGGTAATTGTTTGGTCAATTTTGCATCTAATATCTCTATTTGTAGATATCATTAAAAATAGCAAAAACTGATTTTTCAATAAAATTGTTAATAAAAAAATCGAATCAATTTTACATGATTCGATGTTTTTTATTTTAAATGATTTTTTAAGAACTTAATTAATATCCAAGGTACTTAACACACTATTCATACTTCTAACCGCATCTGCACTTTTAACAAAAGCCGCTTTTTCTTCTTCGTTCAAATTATAATCGACAATTTTTTCCCAGCCGTTTTTACCTATTATCACCGGCACACCAATACAAATATCGGTTTGCCCGTATTCTCCATCCAAATAAACGCAACATGGAATCATTTTTTTCTCATCACGTACAATTGACTCTACCACTGCTGCACCTGCCGCACCGGGTGCATACCATGCACTAGTGCCAAGCAAACCGGTAAGTGTAGCGCCACCTACCATTGTATCTGCAGCTACTTTTTGCAATTGCTCCGAAGTCAAAAACTGAGATACCGGCACACCGCAATATGTTGCTAATCTTGTAAGTGGAATCATTGTGGTATCGCCGTGCCCACCAATAACATTGGCAGACAAATCATTTGTACTGCAACCAATTGCCTGCGATAAATAATAACGGAAACGGGCACTATCCAACGCACCACCCATACCAATAATTTTTTCTTTTGGCAGTCCTGTTTCTTTCAAAGCCAGGTAAGTCATTGTATCCATTGGGTTGCTAATAACCACAATAATACAGTCTGGTGAATATTGTAAGATGTTCTTTGCCACTGTTTTTACAATACCGGCATTAATACCAATCAATTCTTCACGTGTCATACCTGGCTTACGTGGAATGCCAGATGTAATAATTGCCACGGTGCTTCCGGCGGTTTTGCTGTAGTCATTTGTGCTGCCGATTATTTTTGTGTCAAACCCTTCCAATTGTGCGGTTTGCATTAAGTCCATTGCTTTCCCTTCCGCAAAGCCTTCCTTAATATCTACTACTACAAGTTCATCGCATAATTGCTTACGGGCAATATTATCAACACAAGATGCACCTACTGCGCCGGCTCCAACAACTGTTACTTTCATAATTTTTTATTTGGTGGTAAATGTTTTTTTGCGGGGCAAAGGTAATAGTTAATGGATAATTTTTAAATGGATAAAAAATTACCGGTAACTCCCTAAATAATTCATACAGAATCAGTTTAACTTTTCAGTAGGAAGAACCTGTTTATTTTCGCTGCATATCCTACAACGAACAGCAAAACTGTTTCTTTAATAATTGCATGTATCGCAATTTTAAAATTATTGTTACGCCCAAAAAAGCCCATCTCTTACGGCGTTATATTAAAAAAAATACTACACTAATCAAATTACATTAGCAGCATTTTATCGAGAATATTGTTTCATATACGGTAAAAACAGCAACGACAATTTGCTTTTCACTGATGTGTTTTCAACAAAAGTTTCAGGAATTAGTGAGGGAGATTTTGTAAAGTTTTCTGATAAAAAGCTTAGTGATGGAAAAAATTATTACCATGTAAAATATCAATAAGTACAATTATTTCGAAACAGCAAAGCCTTAATGATAGAAACGGGAAATATACAAACCGCATGGGTTATATACCCTATGCCGTTATGAAGTGTTTTGAACCTATAGTATAATGGGAACAGCTCTATGGAAAGCGCTATAAATGTGGTGATACCAAGCGTAACCTTGAGCATGGTTTTTACCTAGTCAACACTCGGATATACAACAAGAAACATCAGCATTCGGGGTTCTAATATGGGAAGAGGAATTTGTGACATCAGAGTATATGTTGGCAACGAAGTAGTGTGGAACCAGCGTTTTGTAAAATAGTTTTACAAAGATTTTCTATATGTTCAAACTTATAGTGGTCGGTAAAATCTTCTTTAAATTTTCCCTTTTTATCATACAAGAAAATGGAAGGAAAACTGAGCACTTCGTAAAAGGATCCTAAAAAATTATTGCGATCGTAACCAACGTGAATATTCGAATACATGGATAATTTATTTTCCGCATAAAAAGTATTTACGCTTGCCATTGATAATGAACTCGCCAGTATTATTTCAACCTTTTTAAATTTTTGAATATTGGCAACCAAATCATGAGTAGCCTCAATACAATGACTGCAATCTGGACTAAAAACCATTATCAATACAGGGCGTTTGCCTCTCACATTTTCTTTGCTAAAAGATACACTGTCAACTGCTAGCGCAATAGTAAAAGGTGGAATTGCCGGTAATCGCTTGTACGCAGGCTCTTGAGCAGTAGTTTGAGAAAAACTGCTACTACAAAAAAAAGTATATATTACAACATGGAATAATGCTTTCAAAGCCGTATTTTTATGCAAAGTAGTGGATTCCTTTTATCATAACAATAGTTACCAGCTGTTTTCAATCCATTTTTATCCTTTAATTTTTACCAATAAATCCATTTTTATGGGCAATCCTACAATAAGCAGGAGAGATTTTTTTCGAACGTTGAGTATAAAGAAAGAAACCATTTCTGGAGATCCTCTTTTTGACAAGTATTCCCGAAAGTCGCTGGGCCCAAGGGTTTATAGTAATCAGCTGGTATCCTTTAATAATGATGGAGCAGCGGCTGTTACAAGCAATGAAACCGGGGCAGAATCACTGAGGGTAGGTAACGTTACATCTGGGCTTGCCCCATATACCGGTAGCTTTGGCGTAAAGGAAGCTACGCATTTGCTCAGCAGGACTGGCTTCGGTTTTAAAAAGGCCCATGCAGATACGGTTGTAGCTACGGGGAGCGCTAATGCTGCGGTAAACATGGTTCTTACAATAAACAATACGCCACCACCTCCGCCAATAAACTGGTACAACAATTTAGCGGTTGATGCCGGCGGCGTGGCTTTTGGGGCAGACTGGACGCAAAACCCCAGTCCTTACATAGATAGTGCAAGCACTTCACTCCAAGATGTAAGTAACAGATACCGGATGGATGCGCAAAGATCGTGGTTGGTAGGGCAAGCTTTAAATGATGATGTGACTGTGAGAGAAAAGATGGTTTGGTTTTGGTATCATTTTATGCCGATTGATTTTGAAGTAATTGACAATTCTAACAATAGCCTTATCGGTACTAACAGTGCCCGTATTTTTTATTCGTATTTTAAAATGTTTAGGGATAATGCGCTGGGCAATTTTAAAACCCTTGTAAGAAACATGGCTACCCAGCCCGCCATGATGTATTATTTAAATAACCAAGCTAATACGGCTACAGCACCCGATGAAAATTTTGCAAGAGAACTAATGGAACTCTTTACCCTCGGTAAGGACCCGCTTAGTCAGTACACACAGGCAGATGTGGTAGCTGCAGCGCAAGTTCTTACGGGATGGAGGGTTGAAAACATTGCAGTTCCCAACCCTGTTACTACGTTTGTGGCTAACAAGCATAAAACTGGGGTAAAGCAATTTTCGAGTTTTTTTGGCAACGCCACAATACAAAATGCAACTCCCACGATACTAGCTAATGGTGCTTTGGAATTGGACGCTTTAATCGATTTGATTTTCACTAAAACGCAGGTGGTATCGGAATACATCTGCCGCAGGCTTTACCGCTATTTTGTTTATTATGATATTGATGCTAACATTGAAACAAATGTGATAACCCCCCTTGCCCAAACTTTTGTGGCCAACAACTGGAATATTTTACCAGTACTACAACAACTTTTTAAAAGCCAGCACTTTTTTGATGTGGCCAATAAGGGCGTAATTATCAAATCGCCGTTCGACCTTATTCTAGGTTCGCTCAAGCATTTTAATTTAAACTATAATGTGTCCGTTCCATCTAACCATGAAGCACAATACAGGGTTTGGACCTATTTCAATAATACGCTATCTCAACCTATGGAGCAGCGAATGGGTAGTATTCCAAATGTATCTGGCTGGAATGCTTACTATCAAACCCCTGCGTATCATCAATACTGGATAAATACCAACACCATTCAAAAAAGATTTTCATTTTTAGAAAGAATTTTTGGCTCCGGTTATAGTTTAAATTATGCATCGCTTGTAACGCTAGTTAAAGTGGATGTAATTGCTTACGTGCAGCAGTTTACCGGTATCAGTATCGGAGACCCCAATGCCCTGGTAGCTGAATGTTTAAAATATCTATTGCCTGTCGATTTAAGTATTGGTCAAAAAGATGCAATAAAGCAACAGACACTTTTGTACCAGCAAATTACCGATAGTTATTGGACCACCGCATGGGCAAATTACATGGGAACCCCTACCAATGCAAGTTATAAATCGCTAGTGACTGAAAGGTTAAAAAACCTTTTATATACCATAGTACAGCTTGCTGAGTATCAACTTATGTAAAATTGTTGCCCTAAAACCCACATCATTTTCATCACCTGAAAATAAAATTATTAATGAAACGCAGATCCTTTTTAAAAACAAGTTCACTTCTTGCAGCGCCACTAATCATAAACGGACTACCCGTATCAGGCGCTCCACATACAGGAAACAAGATGCTTGATACCCTTGCGCAAGCTACTTATGGCTGCGGCAAAATTTTAGTGATCGTGCAAATGAACGGTGGCAACGATGGATTAAATACTATTTTTCCAATGGATAAATATGCACAGTTGCAAGGTGCACGATCAAATATGCTGATGCCTTATGGCTCCATTGCTACATTAAACAATAACCCTACTACAGGCATACACCCTGCCATGCCCGAGCTCAAAAATTTATACAATGAAGGTAAACTTATGATTGTGCAAGGGGTCTCTTATGCCAACCCAAGCTTTAGTCATTTTAGGGCCACCGATATTTGGTTTTCTGCATCGGGCAGCAGCACCACGCTTGATAGCGGCTGGCTTGGGCGTGAACTTGATACACAGTATCCCGGCTTTCCGTCAGCATTTCCATCTCAGGATATGCCCGATCCATTAGCAATACAAATTGGCTCTACCCAGCCGTTTTCATTACAAGGCCCAGCTATAAATATGGGATATAATGTAACCAACCCTACCGCTTTGCTAAATGTAATAAACGGTATTACTGACCCTGCGCCAAACAACGATTACGGCAGAGAACTTTCTTTTCTTCGCCTTATGAAAGATCAAAGTAACGCATATAGAACGGTGATACAAAACGCTTACAATGTACCTCAACCCCAAACGGCCACTTACCCTACTGCAAACAGCCTTGGAGATCAATTAAAAATTGTAGCAAGGCTTATTAACGGCGGGCTTAAAACACCCGTTTATATAGTAAACCATCCTAACTCGCACGATACGCATGAGGGACAAGTAGCTACATCGGACTTTAGCCTTGGGTTACATGCAAACATTCTCGGGGTGCTTTCAAAAGCTATTGGGGCATTTCAGGCAGACCTTGGGCTAATGAGCAAAGCAGATAAAGTAACAGGAATGACGTTTAGCGAATTTGGAAGAAGGGTAAAAAGCAATGGCAGTGTAGGCACGGACCATGGTACCGCAGCACCTGTAATGTTTTTTGGCGCAGGCCTCAATACGAGTCCCACAGCAGTGGCCGGCACAGCACACCCGGTGGCTGGCATGATTGGTGTTTCTCCTACCTTACCCGCTACCATTGATAACAGTACACAGCTACCCATGCAGTTTGATTTTAGACAACTGTACGCAAGCGTTATGCAGGATTGGCTTTGCCTTTCAGCTTCGCAAACAGATACCGTGCTTGGTAGTGCGTTTACAAGGTTGCCTATTTTTGCCCCGCTCACCGTATTACCTGTAGATGGTATCGAACTTTCAGGTCAGTATTTTGGTGGTGAAGCAAGGCTTAATTATAGGGTGGAAGAAAACCCTAAGTTTAGCTCATTTGCCATTGAATTTTCAACAAACGGCATCAATTTTACAGAAGTAAAGCGTTTAATGAATACTAGCATTAATGCTACTGAAAGCTATTTGTACACAGAAGTGGTAAATGCAAAACGGATGTACTACCGTATTGCCGCAAAAGAACAGCAGGGGGCTATAAAGTACTCCAATATCGTAATGCTTAGGAGCAATAAAAAAGAGCAAATGATAACCGTATTCCCCAACCCGGTAACTAATAACACCATCAACGTAAAGTTGTTGGAATCTCAGGACAGTGATGTAGATATCACTATTTTGAGCATGACGGGGGCTAAACTTTATTATAACAGATTTGTAAAACCAGGTACATTAATAAGTTTTAGCGTACCGCCGTTTACTGCTAATGCACATTATGTATTGCAGGTGGCTTATGGCAGCACTATTGCGCAGGAGCAAATAATGTTCAGATAAAAATATTTTGGTTAAAGCCTTCGGTCGCCATACCGGAGGCTTTTTTTATTCCTCTTTTACTCCTTTATCTCCCACAAAATACTGTTCCTTACTTTTGAATAATACATTGAATGTAGTGAGGGAACCGTAGCAACGGGTTACGTACTGTTGCATGTTCACCTTTTCTTCGTCAGTAAGCTTTTTGTGACTGTTTATATTTTGCTCCAGTACCCTCAATCTATCTCGCAACATTACTATCTTATGGAAAAAGTCTTCGATAGGAATTTCTTTGGGCTTCAATGATTTGTCGGTCGTTTGCAGTAGCATTTTGCCACCCAGCCATTTATCACCAAGCACCACTTTTTCAGTAATGCCTCCCCACATCTGCAAAATTTTGAGCAGCGATTTTTCTACAGCAGAAGTAGTTTCAATTTCTTCCGTTACATTTTCGGGAATTATCTCTCCCAGTTTTTCGTCGCCTTTATCTATTTCTTTCATACCGGTATCTATAAATGAAATAAGGTAAGTAGCGTATTTTATACCTACTATTACACCCGGCCCAAAATGTGTGTGTTGCAGGCGTGAACCAATACCAAGAGTAAGCTGATCCATATTCTAACCATTTTAAACAAATATATTGTACAATATGGGCATTTAAAAATCGAAGAAATATTTCAAAATTTTCTCGAGACACTAAGATGGTTGAGAATGAAAATTTTTCCACTACTTTTGCAGCCAACAAAAAAAAGCTATAATGGCAACTACGCAAGATATCCGCTCTGGGTTAATTATTAAAGTAGACGGAAGTTTATATACCGTAATTGAATTCGGTCAAAATAAAACAGCCCGTTCTGCAGCAAAAGTTTGGGCAAAACTAAAAGGTGTAGATAATTCCCGTACCATTGAACAAACATGGAATTCTGGAGAAACAATTTTTCCCGTAAGAGTTGAAAAGAAAGCGTACCAGTATTTATATAAGGATGATACCGGTTACAGTTTTATGGATATTGAAACTTTTGAGCAAATTACTGTTGCAGAAACAATGATAGATGCACCAAGGTTTTTAAAAGATGGGCAAGAAGTTACAGTATCAATAAACGGTGAAACTGATATGCCAATGGCGGTTGAACTACCTGACAAAATTGTTTTATTGGTTACCTACAGTGAGCCCGGCATGCGAGGTGATACTGCGACAAAAACATTGAAACCCTGCACAGTAGAAACGGGTGCAACGGTAAATGTTCCTCTTTTTGTAAATGACGGAGAGCTAATCAGAATTCTTGCAAAAACTGGTGAATACGTAGAAAGAGTAAAGGGATAAAATTTATAAACCGACCTATTTGATTAAAAGGGATAACGTAAAAGGTTATCCCTTTTTTACGTTTGTTATGGAACATTATTATAAAATTATCGAAACTGTATTTTACGCTATTTTTATAGAAATTTGCCCTTTTTTTTTGATTTCTTGTTAAAAAAGCTATTAAAAAGTATATTTTTTTAAAATTTTACTAGGCCATGTGTTTAATCATTTGCTATCTTAGCCGCCCGTTACAATATTGCATTTAACCATCTAACAAACTACCATGGACATTAAGCAAATTCAAGAGTTGGTAAAACTAATAAACAAAACATCTATAGGCGAAATTACAATTGAAGAAGATGGAACAAAAATAACCATCAAACAGAAAAAAGACCCTTCACAGACCATATACACACAAAGCGCTCCGCCACAATACAGTGCTCCAACGGCTCCACCAGCACAAGCCTCATCCCCATCAACACCTTCACCTCAACCACAAGCACCGAAAGCAGATAATTTGATTACGATAAAAAGCCCAATGATCGGCACTTTTTATCGTTCTGCCGGACCTGATAAGCCCTTGTTCGTCAATGTTGGGGATGAAGTTACATCAGGCAAAGTTGTTTGTATTATAGAAGCAATGAAACTCTTTAATGAAATAGAGAGCGAAGTAAAAGGTAAGATTGTAAAAGTATTGGTAGAAGATGCAAGCCCGGTTGAGTATGATCAGCCGTTGTTTTTGGTGGATCCAAGTTAATAAGTCAATTTGGTAATTTGCTGATGTGGTAATTTTTTCAACTCGAAGGTTCTTTATTAAGACCAATCTTTCTAAGTATGCAAAAAGAATTAATTGACAAAAATCCAATATTGAAAAAGATGATTGAGTTTTCTTTAATGGTTATCGATTATTGCGAATTACTTGGTTTAAGTAAAAAATATATCATCAGCAAGCGATTATTGCGTTCTGCTACGTCACTAGGAGCAAATGCAATGGAATCGCAAAACGCTGAAAGTAAACCAGACTTTATTCACAAATTAAAAATTTCAGCAAAGGAAGCCAGATGAGGTTCAGTATTGGTTGACGCTTTGTGAATGTGCTAGCAATTACCCTGAGTGCAACCATCTTCAAGCTAAACTTACAGAAATTCAAAAAATATTAAATTCAATTTTACGAACCGCTAAGCGAAAAACACCTCTTAGCTTTTTGTTAAGCTATTTTATTTTTTAAAGATTAGCTAATTACGTAGGTACTCAGCTATTGTAAAAGAAATTTTGAACTTAAAAAATTAGCACATGAGCTAATTAGCATAGCAGCTAATTTCTTACAGCTAATTTCAATTAATAACAGAGTAATGAGTTTAAGTCATTAGCACATCAGCTAATTAAAAAAATATGTTTAAAAAAATATTAATTGCCAACCGAGGCGAAATCGCCCTTAGAGTTATCCGTACCTGCCGTGAGATGGGTATTAAAACAGTAGCTGTTTATTCAACTGCTGATAAAGATAGTTTGCATGTAAAATTTGCTGACGAAGCCGTATGTATAGGTAAACCAGCAAGTGCTGATAGTTACCTAAACGTAGCACACATTATGGCTGCTGCAGAAATTACCAATGCAGATGCCATACACCCCGGTTACGGATTTTTAGCAGAAAATGCCAAGTTTGCAAAAATATGCGGTGACCATGGAATAAAATTTATTGGCCCCACGCCGGATATGATTAACGCCATGGGCGATAAAGTAACCGCAAAAGCCACCATGATTGCAGCAGGCGTGCCTGTAGTCCCAGGTGTGGAAGGTTTGCTTGATAATGTAGAACACGCAAAATGGGCTGCAAAAGAAATTGGCTACCCCGTAATAATGAAAGCCACTGCGGGCGGTGGTGGCAAAGGCATGCGTGTCGTGTGGGAAGAAAGTGAAATAGAAAAGAATTTTGACAATGCAAAAGCAGAAGCGGCTGCATCATTTAAAAACGATGGTCTCTACATGGAGAAATTTGTAGAAGAGCCACGTCATATAGAAATACAAGTGGTGGGAGATCAATATGGCAATGCATGCCATTTAAGCGAAAGAGATTGTTCTATACAGCGTCGTCACCAAAAATTGGTAGAAGAAAGTCCTTCGCCATTTATGACCGACGAGTTGCGGGAGCGCATGGGAGATGCTGCAGTAAAAGCTGCAAAATGTATAAATTATGAAGGAGTAGGTACCATTGAATTTTTGGTAGACAAGCATCGTAATTTTTATTTCATGGAAATGAATACACGTATACAGGTAGAGCATTGTGTAACCGAAGAAGTTATTAATTACGATTTAATAAAGGAGCAAATAAAAGTTGCTGACGGCGAAAAAGTAAGCGGCAAAAATTACTACCCTCAAATGCATGCCATTGAGTGCAGAATAAATGCAGAAGATCCATACAATGATTTTCGCCCATCGCCTGGGAAAATAACAGTACTTCACCAGCCTGGAGGCCATGGTGTGCGTGTAGATAGCCATGTTTATGCAGGTTATGTAATTCCACCATATTACGATAGTATGATTGCAAAATTAATTACCGTAGCACGAACCCGTGAAGAAGCCATCAACACTATGTACCGAGCATTAAGCGAATATGTAATTGAAGGCGTAAAAACAACCATACCATTTCACTTACAGCTTATGCAGAATGAAGATTTTAGAAGCGGCAATTTCACAACAAAGTTCTTGGAAAATTTTACAATGAAATAAATTGAACCACAAAGGACACGAAGAGAAAACACAAGGTTCACAAAGAAGAAATTTATTTTTCTTGGTCACTTCACTAAACTGACGTGCCCTTTGTTTAACCCCCTTGTTCCCCTTAACTCTTTGTTCCCTTTGCATTCAACCCTCTTGTTCCCCTTTTTTACTTTTTGTTCTCTTAGCTGAGTAACCGCTTTGTGCCCTTTGTGTTTAAACTATTAAAAAATGTACTCCAACAAAGACATAGAACAATATTACGACCTCAGCCAAACACACTACAAACGGGTATGGAACCTACAACAGAGTCGCTCCCTTCACTATGGTTACTGGGACGCAACAACAAAAAATTTTCACGAAGCATTACTAAATATTAATAAAATACTTGCTGCAAAAGCAGGGATAAAAAAAGAAAACAACGTGTTGGATGCCGGCTGCGGCATTGGCGGTTCTTCGTTGTGGTTGGCAAAAAACATTGGGTGCAGCGTAACAGGCATAAGCCTTAGCGCAAAACAGGTGCAGACTGCAAACAATCTTTCACAAGGCGAAAACCTACAAACGCTCGCCATTTTCGAACAACAGGATTTTACCGCTACCAACTACCCAAGCGAAAGTTTTGATGTTGTTTGGGCAATAGAAAGTGTATGCCACGCAACAGATAAAAGTAAGTTTATTGCAGAAGCATACCGCCTATTAAAAAAAGGCGGCAGGCTAATAATGGCAGATTTCTTTAAACAGCAAAACCTCTCCGGTAAAGATGCTGCATTAATAACCCAATGGGCTAACGGTTGGGCAATTGATGATTTTGCAACAATCCAAAATTTTACCGAGCAGTTAAAAAATGCGGGCTTTCATCAACCAACAATTGAAGATGCCACCAACAAAATAATTCCCTCAGCAAAAAGATTATACCGAGCATATTTCCCCGGGGTTGTAGGTGGTTTTTTGTATAAACTCTTTAACCACAAACCAACCGTTTACGGCAAAAAAAACATTGATACCGCTTACCTGCAATACAAAGCATTAAAAAAAAATTTGTGGACGTATAAGATTGTGTTGGCGGAGAAGTAGAAGGACTTGGACTTGTCCGCCGAAGGTGGAGGCATCAGCATTTAATCTCCTCTAAACATTTGTATCCTGCTGTTCGCTGTCTCTCGCCGCAAAGGCCGGCTTCGGCGCCGCTGCCGTCAGGGTTTTGAGGAGCAGAAGAACTTTTTTCAACTTTTATTGCACCGAATAAAATATGATACTAACCATAATATGAGTAAGGATTTTTGTAGATTTAGGTGTTTATAAATTCTATCACCCCATGAGAATTCTCATAGTATTGTTATCAATTTCCTTTGTCGCATGTGGACAGCAAAATAAGAAATATGTGCTTAATTCAAAGGCTAAGATTTTAGCTGACAGTGCTTATAAGTTTGTTAGATCTAATTTAAGCGACACTGTTAACTTGAAATCTGCTATTAAACTCTTAAAACAAGCAACCAAAATCGATAGCAACTATATCTTAGGCTTTCAAAATATGTTATCGTATCAAATAATTTTGAAAGACTATAGTGACGCTTTGATAACTGCAAGCCGAATGAGTATTTTAAGATCGCAGAATGCAGACTATTATTCGACGTTAGGCATAATTTACGAATTCAATAATGATACAATTTCTTCAAAGCCTAATTTTCATAAGGCTGTCCATATTTACAGCGAAGTTCTTGCACCCTATCAGATCAAAAGACAATTTTATCTATCAAAGCTAGTAAAGCTCTTAACCTTCTGCTGCTCAATCAATATAATGAGGGCCAAACACTTTTAAAAGACGTAATACAAAACAGTAATGATATAATAGAAAAAGAATGACTATCCGCAATTGAGAGCAACCTAATATATTTAGCATATATTTGCTAAATATATTAGGTGTTATGAAAGTAGATAATTTTTTTAGAGACTACTCAACTGAGAAAGAGTGCAAGGAT
>JBJXGJ010000164.1:0-4125 GCA_046153805.1 Ferruginibacter sp.
CTCTCTTCAATTAACTGTACCTTCTCTGTTAAGGTCTTTTTTACATAGTTTGCCATCGTTTATCAAAGTTATACCCACGGGTTATAAATCTTGAGAAACGTTCCAATCATTTAGGGGGTTGGTGGGATAAAATCTCGTAGAAAAAATTAAAAGCGGCTGTCGCTTTTTTGCTTTGAGACAGACTGTTTTTTATCTCAAACTATTTACAAAATTTAATTCCTTTATTTTCTGTGCCACCAGGCCCACGCTATTAAAACAAATTGTAAAGGAAATAAACGCAACCATGCGCCCCACAGCGGAATACAAATTTCTTTACCCATGCACCCGCCTTTTTGTATCATGTATACATGCGCAGGTATAAACGCAATTAACATCGCCACTATTAAATATGCACCTAGTTTTCGGGTAGCAGGCATAATTAATAAAACGGCGCATATTAATTCAGCAATGCCGGCCAAAATATTTATTACAAAGGGGTTAGGGAAATAGGGAGGTATGATACTGTAGTAACCTAACGGGTGCACAAAATGATTTATACCCGCAACAGCATATAATGCAATAAGCAAAATAAGACTTACTTTTTTAAACATAGCTGGTTATTTATTTTTTACAATGTACGCAAATTGCACAAGGCCGTGCTTTTTGTACAGTATATAATGCTAATATTTAAAAAACTATTTTTGTATAAAACCGGCATTTGAACACCACAGAAATCTTAAATAGTTTTTTACACGACCTGGCTAAAACGAGATGGTTTGAATACCTGGCTGTCTTCTCAGGAATTATAAGCGTATGGTATAGCCGCAAAGAGAATGCGCTGGTATATCCTACAGGGCTGGTAAATACCATTATATATATCTACATTAGTTTTGGTGGTCATTTATTGGGCGAAGCTACCGTAAACTTTTACTATACCGTAATGAGTATAATTGGCTGGTATATGTGGACCAAAAAAGATGACAGCAACAAGATTGTATTGCATATTACAAGGTCTACCAGCAAAGAATGGGTTACGCATCTTAGGTTCTTTGCTATCTTTTATATGTCATTTTTTGTAGGACTCACTTATTTTAAAAAGAATTTTTTTGATGGCGTAATACCATGGGCAGATTCATTTGCCAGCGCAACTGCGTTTACCGGTATGTGGCTTATGACTAAGAAAAAAGTAGAGAGTTGGTATTGGTGGATAGCGACCAACATTGCATCTATACCATTATATTTTGTAAAGCATTATGTATTTACAAGTGTGTACTATTTGATACTGTTAATATTGGCTATTGCAGGCTTGGTTACATGGCTTAAAAAGAGCTGGATACTACAACCATCTAAGCTTTTATGAGGTTCCATACTGTTTCTCTCACCATTCTGATTTTACGCTAGCCTTCTTTTTTTTATTTATTTTCGTATCAAAGAATGATAAAATCATACAACAAATGAGTTATTGTAAGGCTATTCCATTAATGAGGGAAAAAGATTTTGCGGTACATAAAAACTATCATGATACCCAATACGGTTTTGCAATAGAAAACGATGATGAGCTTTTCTGCAGGCTCGTGCTAGAAATAAACCAAGCCGGACTAAGCTGGACCACCATATTACACAAAGAACAAAATTTTAGACAAGCTTACAGCAACTTCAATATAAAAAAAGTAGCCGCTTACAAAGATGCCGATGTAGAGCGATTGTTGAATGATGAAGGTATTATAAGAAACAGGTTAAAAGTGCATGCCGCTATTCATAATGCAAGCCAAATATTAAACCTGCAAAAGCAATTTGGTTCTTTTAAAAGCTGGATAGATACCCACCACCCTTTACCAAAAGCTGATTGGGTTAAATTATTTAAAACAACGTTTCGCTTTACGGGCGGCGAAATTGTAAATGAATTTTTAATGAGTACTGGGTATTTAACTGGTGCGCACGACGAAGATTGCCCTGTTTATAAAAAATTATTAAGGCAAAAGCCCGCATGGAAAACAACATTAAAAAAATAGTTATTTTAGGACCCGAAAGCACGGGTAAAAGTACCTTGTGCACAGAACTGGCAACCCACTATAAAACGATTTGGGTAAAAGAATATGCAAGGGAATACCTTGAGAAAATAGGAACGGCTTATACATTCGAAAGTTTGCATGAAATAGCGGTAGGGCAACTATTAAGCGAGCAGGACGGCTATATAAGTTTATTGAAGAAAGATGTTGCACAAAGTAAGATTCCTTTTTTTATAGATACAGATTTACATGTTATAAAAATATGGAGTGAGTTTGTTTTTAATAAATGCGATAACCGAATACTTACGACAATTGCTAAAAAAAAATACGATCTGTACCTGCTCTGCCATATTGATCTGCCTTGGGTAAAAGACAACCTCAGGGAATATCCAGACATTGTTACAAGGCAAAATTTATTTTCCTATTACAAAGAAGAAATGATTGAACAAAGCACGCTCTGGAAAATTATAAAGGGTAGTTACAGCGAACGATTACAAAATGCAATTAATATTGTGGACGAAATTTTGAAATAAAAGGGAGCGTGTCTCTGCAAAAAATACTTTACCATACATGCCTGCAAACGAATACAACAGTTATACCAAAGAAGCACTAATTGCTTTATTACAAAAAATGCAGCACCAAATAAATATTACGGTCTTGTGTGGGAAGAAGATAAAGGGCCCGAAAAGGTGGTGCAGGACTGTGGGGACAAAACACCGGTTTTAAAGGAAATTAAAAAGAATAATATAAATACAGGTACAGCTTTTCCGCAAAACATTTTAATAGAAGGCGATAACTACCATGCGTTAACGGTACTTACAAAAACCCACCAAGGAAAAATAGATCTTATTTACATAGACCCTCCATACAACACTGGTAAGGAGGAAGATTTTATGTACAACGATAAATATGTAGATATAGATGATACCTATCGCCACAGCAAATGGCTTTCCTTTATGCACAAACGGCTGAAACTTGCCGCGACTTTGCTTTGTAAAAAAGGGGCTATTTTTATTTCTATTGATGATAACGAAATAGCTCAATTAAAAATACTAAGCAACCAGTTATTTGGCGAAGAAAATTTTGTAGCACAATTTATAAGAAAAAACAAAACCGGTGCGGGCCACGATAGCGGCCAGGTAGCCATAGAGTTTGACTATATGCTTTGCTACGCAAAAAACAAAGGCTCTTTAAAATTCGAAAAGGAGAAACTTGATGTAGAAAACGACAGCAAATACAAACTGTAAGATGAGCACATTGCCCACAGGGGTAAGTATTATTTAAGAGATCTGGACTATAAAGGCTCCTACAGCCCATCGTTGGACTATGAATTAACCATGCCGGATGGAAGCACCATATTATCAGGCAATAAATTTGGCAGACCGAACACATGGCGCTAGAGCAAAGAAAAAGTTGCTTGGGGCATTGATAATAATTTTATCGTTTTTAAAAAATCGAATGATAAATGGAAAGCCTACATAAAACAATACCAGTTTGTAGACAACGAAAATAAAAAGCGGGAGCGCAAAATTCCGCATAGGGCAATGATAGAATACCTAAATGCTGAGGGCAGCAGAGAACTGAACAATGTTGTACAACAAAATATTTTCAGGTTTCCCAAACCGGTTGGGCTTATTTTATTTTGTATAGAATTATTTGGAGATAAAAATATTGCCGTGCTCGATTTTTTTTGCGGGATCTGGTACTAAAGGTCATGCTGTGTTGCAGGCAAATGAAAACGACGGTGGTAACAGAAAGTTTATTTTGTGCACCAACAACGAAAATAATATTTGTGAAACGGTGACCTATCCACGAATAAAAAAATTAATAAAAGGATATGAACTTAACGAAAAAAAGATAAAAGGAATTCCTGCAAACCTTACGTACTATAAAACGGAATTTAAATAATTATTTTAAAAGCACATCCATCAATTGATTACCAAAAATGACAGCATCTGCATTTCTCTTACCGACCAAGAAATAAAGCAGGTAATGGAGAAAGCCCTTACGCAGCTTTTTATATCTAAAAGAGATAACCTGCGTAACAGGCACCCAAACATCCAGTACGACTGCATTTTGCGTGGTTACATAGGGGAGTTTGCTATTACAAAATGGATGCAGCAAGCGGGTATTTTTT
>JBJXGJ010000126.1:0-5614 GCA_046153805.1 Ferruginibacter sp.
AATTTCCTGCATCAATTGTTTTTTCGGCTTTACTTACGGCTACAAACCTGGCTTTGGGCCAATATCCCAGGTGGCGAACAATGATTGAAAAGCTGGAAGACGGCACGATCTCGAACCTGAACTGGCCTTTATCATTTGTAAATGTATAGCTGGTATCTGTTGGGTTTGATTTTACCACCAGACCAACCACCGCATTGTCGATGGGTTTAAGTGATGCAGAATCAATAAGGGTACCTTTTACCTGTGCTGATGATGCCAGGCCTGAAAAAATCACAGTAATTGTGATTAGAATTTTTCTCATAATATGGAGTTGATATACGAATTTATTCGTGTAAAAATAAGGCTACTTATCAATACGTAACAATTTAATTTGATGAGTGGTTATAGATTTTTGTATTATTTAACAAAAAGCGGTTGTTATAAAATGCCGGCTATAAGCATTTTACAACAACCGCTTTAAAAAGCCGTTACTATTCTTTTACCAATACATTACTGGCTATAATACTGTCAACAATACTCTGCGACATGTGCAACATATTTTTGGCATTTGTACTGTCTAAAATCATATAATGCCATTTTGTTTTTGGAAAGTTTAGCATATTGATTGGTACAGTATGATTATCCCATCTAATAGTATCATTAATAAATCCATCTTTATCAATACGGATATCTAAAGTTAGGCTGTTTGCAACACTCTGAATATTGGCTGACTGATAATTCCTCTTTTTATTAATATCAGCTAGATCACCACCACTTTTTACGTAATTTTCTGTAACTGCATAAACTTCATTGTAAATAAAAGATTCGGTATCTTTCCTACTAATCGTTTTTATTTTTCTAACACTAAATGCTGCTTTTATATTTAGCAATAACTCTGAGTTAGAAAAAGTAGTATCATGCATAGAAATACATATAGGTAAATATTTTGTTTGTTTTTTTAGATTTGTAAAACCCAGAAAAAGAATAGTCAATAAAAAAAGAAAAGCAACTTTCATAGATCAATATATTTTTTATTCAGCTGTAAACCAGCATAGGCTATATTCGGCAGCACAAAATCCGGCACACTCCCAATAACACGCATTAGTTTCGCTATAAGAGCAGCCTATGAAACAGAGAGTGTTGCATCCCATCCAAATCCAAAAACATTGTTCCATAGTTATAAGCTTTGCGTTTACAAACTTAACACTAATCGATTTATCAGTACTTAATTTCCTAAAGGCGTTTACTAATAATTCTTTTTGCTCCTTTTCGGGCAATAGCTTCAACTCAGGAAATTTATTGAAGAACAATACTGCCTCATTTTTTAAATTTACCGCAATTTCATCAAATTCTTTTTTACCGTTTACATTCATTTTTGCAAATAAGATAGTCTGTTCGTCAGCAACAATAGTATTTTTTATATATTTCAGAAATAAGCCACCTGCCTTAGTTTCAATGATCTTATTGGCAAATTTTACATTGCTAATATAATAATTTTTAAAGTCATTATCTGCAGCAAGTTTATTTGCCAATCCCTCATCAATATTATTATGGATTGTTGTTGGAATAGAAGCACCAAGCGGTGTAATATTTTTTGCTTTTAATACAGAAATCGAAATTAATAAGACTCCCGTAAACATGATTTTTTTAAACATGATTTTAAGTTTTTAGGTTAATGCTCAATTTAATACGGCGGCTTGGGCAAATCCGCATCATCGATGATAAATCAAACCTATTATTAAATGTTAATAAAAAATAACTTATAAATTAATAGCTTATTAAATAATTTTAATACTTTAGTAATATAATTAATCCTTAAACTATGTTAACAATCGGAATAAGAATAAGAAAACTCAGAGAATTAAGAGGATATAGCCAGGATTATATGGCTATAAAGCTAGATATTTCACAAGAACAATACAGTTATTTGGAAACAAAACAGAAAACCATTCCTGACGAGCAGATTAAAGCTATTGCTACTTTACTTGCTGTAAAGGAAGATTACCTAAGGGTTTTTGATCCTCAGAAATTAATTGAGAATACACTTAATGACCAATCGCAAGAATATTTAAATATTCAAAGTCATATAATTGAAAGCCATGAAACTGAGCGGAAATTCTTTTTAAATCTGATAGATAAACTAAAAGAGGAACTGAAAGAGATTAAACAAAAAAATTCTAGAGGGTAAAAATATTTTAAAAAGTATAAACCATCGATACCGACCCCGGCCCGCCACCCAATTGTACCTTATCAACCAAACCTTTCAATTTTTTACCGTGTTTGCGATGTGTTGCATAAATAATAGCATCGTACAAAAGTAAAAATCCGCCCTGCAGCATAATGGAGTTACCGTAACCTTTAAATTTAGCCGGATTTTTTTGGTTATCGCTCAACTGGTTCATTAATAAACCGCTGCCAATATAAACCACATCCAGTCCTGCATTTATAAGATAAGTTTTTTCGATCCTTTTTTGACGTTTTACTACATCTGCTAAAATGGGGTTATCATTTTTTTCTCTCCCTGCTCCCCAATAACCAAGGCCTGCAATGGCCAGGTTAATACCACCCCACATCACGTTCATCTGGTGAAAATAGCGGTTCTCCTTATTGCGGGTGTTGGTGGCAATACCACTACCGGCAATATTTACAACCGACCACCCGGCCAGGGCAACCATTGCATTTTTGCTGTAACGCACCCTTTCTTTTTCAAACCTGGTCAAATCTGCTTTTTGCGAAAATGTTTGAAAAGAACATCCTGCCATACATATAAATAACAGTATCTTTTGCATAGTTTGTTTTTTTACAAAATACGTAACAATAAACTTACAGGTTTGTTTGGTGATACCTTAATATTCTTTCCGGTGTATGTTGTTTCATTTGCAACAGCAAATTACCAGTTGGTATGTTTTACAAAACCCTTGTAAAATAAACACTTTTTGGTAAGGTTGGATACTCACCCCTGCTGCACAATAATCACCAATAATACCAATTACGAACGTAAGGCGGGGGCTACTTGTTTATTTTTAAGATTTGTACCTTAGTTATATTATGAACCTTCGAGGTAAAATAGCTGTTTTTCTTTTACTGCTTATCAGTAAGGGTATGTATGCGCAAACCGAAATGTATCGTTTTGTTAATTATGGCATTAAAGATGGCCTGGCAGATAAGATTGTTTATTCAGCTACCCAGGACAAAAAAGGTTATATGTGGTTTGTGACAGCTACCGGTTTATACCGCTACGATGGGCATCATTTTAAATATTATCGCAGTCCGATCGATAAAGCCGGCAGCAATATTTCTAATATTACGCAGGCAATCATGTGTGATGATGATGGGAATCTCTGGCTGGGAAGTCTTACAACCCTGCAATGGTACAATCCTGCTAAAAACATTTTCTGGCAGCCAAATCTAAACAAAGCCGGTAACAGGCAAGCGACATCTTCCTATTTCTACAATTTTTCAAAAGGAAAATTTATATGGTGCAGTACTGCCAAAAATTTTGTTTACCGGTTTAATAAAAAAGACTCTTCGTTTTTATCCTTGGCGCCAAACTATCCCGCCGGCGCCAGCGTTACCAGCCTGAACACGGTAGAAACAGGCGGATACCTGTACGATATTCACCCCGAGGCTATTTATGTTTTCAACCTGGAAGGGAAATATATCAGAACGCTGGCCCACACACCGGGAGACATTACCATGGGCAGCCATATTGCCACGGATAACGCTATTTATCTCACCACTTATTCAAACGGAATATTGAAATTTAACCTGGATACACAAATCATTACAACTGCTTTTTCTTTTGCACCTGTACTTAAATCAAATTATCTCTATAGCATTACAAAAGATGATGAAGGAAATTATTACATCGGTGCTACTTCATTTTTTATTGTCAACCCCGGCAAACAACTGGCTTTAGATCTTTATACAGGTAACCCTAAAAATGAATATGTTTTTAATGCTTCAAAAATTATTAACATTTTTACCGACCGGGAAAAAAACAAGTGGTTTTGCGGTCATAACGGTCTTACAATGATGCCCTGGCAAAACAGCCAGGTGAAAACGGTTTTACTCAATGATGATAAAACAGGATACACTACAGAACCACTTGGCGCTTATGAAGAACCGGCTTCAAAAGACATATTGCTCACCACCACTACAGTTCGGGGAATCCAATCAATAAATGCAAAGACCGGGCAGAGCAGTATAGTTAAAGCTCCTTCCGGCACAAACCCATCATTACGAATAACAGGGTTGATCGTAGCACCCGACAATGCGATATATGCTTCGGGTGAAAACTATTTTTTTAAATATGATCATCAAAGCCGTACCATGGTTCCTTTTGTATTAAATGACCAGGATGGTAAGCCCATCCGTAATGTGGGTAGAAATGTACAAGATAAAGCCGGAAAAATATTTATTGGAAGTTATAACAACGGTTTTTATACCTGGCATTATTCAACCAACCGGCTGGTACATTACAACAAATGGGATGTAATAAAAACAGACTCTGCAGTAAAAGACAATAACCTCCACCCCTGTATTGCCGACAGCAAACAAAATATCTGGTTTACAGGCAGCAATGGTATTTATGAATACCGGCAAAATGAAAATAAATACTATCATCATACGCCTCCCGGCAGCGCTGATGTGCCGGTAATGGGCGAATCGCAGTACATAGCCGAAGATAAAAACGGCCATATCTGGGTTGCCACTGTCAATAACGGGCTATATGAACTTTATTATGACGGCAGCAATAAAGTTTGGAAAAATTTTACATCCGCCTCAGGGATTGGTTTACCAACCGATTTTATCCGTAAAATAAAACAGAACCCCGCCGACAGTTTTCTATGGCTAAACAATACGGCAGGCCTGCTAAAGTTTGATCCTGTACGAAGGCAGGTGGTTAGTGTACTCGGTATGCAAAATGGCCTGTTTGGAGAAGGACACGGTTATACTTTTAATTTTTTCACTGACAACCGCATAGTACAGTTGTATTATGGCGCAGCCAATATCATCGACCTTAATACATACAAACAGAACAGTTTCAGGCCGGCAGTGCAGTTGAATGCTGTAAAAGTGATTAATGAAGAAAAATTATTCACATTAAAAAACGGGAAACCGGATTTGTCACTGCAGTACGATCAGAATTTTCTGCAGTTTGAATTTACAGCGCTTGTGTTCAACAATGCCAATCAAAATCAATATGCCTATATGCTGGAAGGCGCTGATAAAGCATGGGTGTACAGCGGCCAGGTAAACACGGCATCCTATTCGGGACTAAAGCCCGGAACATACACTTTCAAAGTTAAGGCTGCAAACAATGATGGCCTTTGGGGTGATGAAACAAGACTTACTATAAAAATACATCCGCCGCTATATGCCAGATGGTGGTTCATTGGTCTTTGCGGCCTTTTATTTGCCGGTGCTATATATGGCTGGAACCGTTTCCGCATTGGCCAGGCAAAAAAAGAGGAAAAACTGAAAGCTGTATTTCAGCAGCAGATCGCAGAAACAGAAATGAAGGCTTTAAGGGCACAGATGAACCCGCATTTTATTTTTAACTCGTTAAACAGTATTCAGAAATACATTTTAAAGAACGAACATTTTGAAGCTTCCCAATACCTCACCAAAT
>JBJXGJ010000192.1:0-7438 GCA_046153805.1 Ferruginibacter sp.
ATCACAAGACAGAAAAAGGCAAAAGATTATTCTTATTCTTTGGGGGAAGAAATAATAAAAGACGAAAATCGACTTAAAAGAATAAAAAGCCTTGTAATACCACTTGGGTGGGAATACGTGTACATCTGCGCATTAGAGAACCGTCACCAGCAGGCAACCGGTGCCGATCTAAAAATGTGCAAGCAATATCGCTACCATCCATCATGGAATGCTATTCTCAACCGTACAAAGTTTTACAGGCAACAGGAATTTAGAAAAGCCATACCGACCATCAATTTACAACTGGAAAAATATCTTTCCTTAACTGAACTCACCCATCAAAAAGTATTGGCCACTGTTGTGAGTTTAATAAAGCCTGCCAATATAGGGGGTGGGTAACAATATTTATGAAAAACTTTATGGTTCATTTGAGCTTACCACTTTAAAAGATAAACATGTACAGATCGAAACGAACAGTGTAAAATTTTCGTTTGTTGGTAAGAAGGGGATTAAGCACAGCATCAGTTTAGAAGATAAAAAGCTTACGACTATTGTACAAAAATGTAGAGACATACCCCGGCAAAGAGCTTTTTCAATATTACAATAAAGACGGCATCCACCACAGCATTGACTAAGGTATGGTGAAAGAATCTTTTAAAAGCACAAGCGGTAAAGATTTCTCAGCAAAAGATTTTAGAACATGGTCAGGCACGGCAAACGCATTTTTAGCTTTTAAAGAAATTGGGTTTGCCGCTACCGATGTTGATAGAAAAAAATGTAGTACAGGCGCTGGATAAAGTGGCAGACCATTTGTATAATACCAGAATAGCGTTTAAGAAGTATTATGTGCATCATCTTATTATTTCGCTGTACGAAAATAAAAGGTTAGATAAATATTTTAAACAACTGGACAGCATTGAAATAGACGATAGGCATGCAGACCTTACAAAGAAAGAAAAATTGATAATGAAAATTCTTGAAACAAATTAAAATTTATATATGAAAACGATTGAAATGAAAGTGGATTATGCAGGGTCAGAGGTAAATATAAATATACAGCCCGAAGAAAGTTGTGCAGGAACTATATACCCTGTAGAAACCAATGGCAGATATGCATTTACTTTTTTGGAAGATGACGAAGGAGAATGGAGCATAATGCGGGAGGCTGATGCCAATGTGCCTGTTATTGAAAGTGAGTTATATAACGCTATATTGAATAAACTGCATTACGAAATAATGTATGTAGCATAGAAATGGAAAGTAGAGTCAATTGGTGTTTTCTCATTTAAAACTTAGTCTTAAAAGTTCTTTGTAAGATCTAAGCAAAAATTGCAGTTACCACAGAATTCTTATTGTCTTAAAAATTGAAATTATGCGACCAATTTGGACAAGTACCATTGACTTTAGCCTCGTGAACATTCCTGTAAAACTTTTTAGCGGAACAGAAAGCAGCAATATTGATTTGGAAATGCTTGATAAAAAAGACAATGCCTATATAAAAAATTTACGGGTAAACGAAAAAGAGGAAAGGAAGTAGCCTGGGAAAACATTGTAAATGGCTTTGATACCGGAAGCTAATATGTAATACTCAATCAAAAGATTTTGAAAAAGCAAGTGCTGTTAAATCAAAATTAATTGAGATAAAAGCCTAAGGCGTTTCGGGCATTCACATTTTTATATTAACGAAGAAAAAATATGAGTATGAAGAAGTGAAAAATTTTGCGCAAGTATGTACATGAAATGCTACTTGAATTTACGGCCTTGGAACGAAATTTAAAAAAAGCGCGGAAACAAACATATTTACCTGAACTATCTTCAAAACAGGTTTGACACCCAAACAGTTTACGATCTTTAATGTTGTTGCAAGAATAAAGAAAGATCCCAATATATTTAAAGAAATATTTTCTACCGCAACTAATATTGAAAAATGTTTAAGATTACTGGGTGTGTAAAAGTGTGAAATTTTTTCCCCATAAATTTTTTCCCCAAATTGTGCTTTAAGCTTAACACTCCTATTAAAGGGGTGGGAATATAAGCACAACTTTTTCATATAGATCGCTGTAAATGACCTCCAATTAAAAAATAAAACGACTTCTCTTTCATAACTAAATGGCTTCTGCAAAATTGATATTAAAAAAAACGGGAAAGGTTTTCTTATGGATTATTGCTTCTTTGTTGCTGCTGGTTTTTGCTGCACTGATTTTTATCAATACGAATGAAGGTAAAAGAACAGTAAGAAACCAGGTAGTACAATACCTAAAAAACAAACTAAAAACCAATATAGAAATTGGTTCGGTAGACTATAGTTTACCAAAATGGTTGAAGATAAAAAATGTGTACATCGAAGATCAAAAAAAAGATACGTTGTTATTTGGCGAAGAGTTGTCAGTTGACCTTGATATGCTCAAATTAATACAGGGAAACACAGATATAAAAAAGGTGTTTTTAAAAAACATTTCCATCAATATTTCCCGTCCCCAAAATGATACGTTTTTTAATTACCAGTTTATAATTGATGCTTTCTCGGGAAACAAAGCAACTACAAAAAATAGAGATACTGCGGAAATGAAGCTTACGCTCTCGCAATTAATTTTTGAAAATGTCGGTCTAAGTTTTAAAGATAAATATGCCCGAAATGACATGGGCGCATTTATAAAAAAACTGGATCTAACCACTACTAGATTTTCGCCAGACAGACTCAATTTTGGCATTGATAATTTAACTGCAAACGGCGTTAAATTTTTCATGAATACTTACAAAGAAGTCCAGACAAGTATTGATAATAAATTGCCGGTAAATTCTACCACAAATGCGCCTTATAAATTATATGTTGGCGGTAATAATATTTCTCTAAAAAATGTAGATGTTGTAATCGACGATAAAATTACCGGGCTGTATTATTCAAATAGAATTGGAACACTTTCGGGAACGAATATTTTATACAGCATTGCGCAAGAAAAAGCAACTGCCGATAATTTATTTTTAGACAGTGCTGATATTATTTTCATTTCCCCAAAGCAAAGTGCAAACATGCAGGTGAAGGATTCAATGGCAACTGCAGAAAATTTGTGGATATATGCCGCAAAAGAATTTGCCATAAAAAACAGCCACATAAAATACGACGATGTAAATAAACCTTTGGCGGGCGGATTGGATTTTGCACATTTAGATGCTAGCAATATTAGAGCTTCTGTACAGGGTTTTCAATTTTCAAAAGATTCGACGACAGCCCTTGTCTCGCAATTTTCTTTTCAGGAAAAAAACGGGTTTGTATTAGATACCACACATTTCAATCTTTTATTTACCGATACACTTTTATCAGCTACGGAACTATATGTAAAAACGCCCCGCAGTTTAATTCAGAAATCTTTTCAAATTCGGTATGATAGTCTAGCTGTTATCACAAAAAATCCACAGAATTCCTTTGTATCGGCTTTTCTCAACAATTCGAGTATTGCATTTAATGATTTGTACCTGCTTGCTCCCGCATTGCAAGCATCTTTGCCAAAGGCACAGTTTGCTAACCAATACTTAAACCTGAATACAGAACTGCGCGGAAATTTGCAGAGAGTGTATATTCCATTTTTACAATTGAGTGGTTTATCTGGTACAACTATACATGCAAGGGGCACTGTTTTTAATTTAACCAATCCAAACAAATTATCCTTTGATCTCTATTTTGACAAGACAAGATTGTTCAGAAAGGATTTACTAAAATTTGTTCCACCAGCAAGTCAACAGGCATTGGCAAATCTGCCTGATATTATTAATTTTTCGGGTAAGTTAACGGGTGATAAGAATAATATTATAGCGGATGTAAATGCAGCCGCAAAAGATTTTGTATTTGTAGGTAAAGTAAACCTGAAAAATTTTAGCGACCCGAAAAAGCTTGGGTTTGAGATTGCAGCCACGAATATTGCATTCAACAAAAATATGATCATTGGCTTTTTACCGCCCAAATTGCTGGAGCAAATTAATCTGCCAAACCAAATAGCTGCAGTGGGAAAAATAGATGGCAACACAGAAAATATTACAACAGATATTAAAGTAAAAACAAGCTATGGGCAGATTGCCGTGAAAGGATTTGTAAAAAATATAAAAAATCCGAATGCGGCAAATTACGATATGGTTATAGCAACACCAAGCTTTGCCATTGGTAAACTTGTAAAACAAGATACCGTTATTGGGAATTTAGCAGGTACGTTTTCTGCAAAGGGCACAGGGTTCGATTACAAAACAATGAACAGTGTTGTAAAAGCAAATGTTGCTTCGTTACAATATAATAAATACAATTACCGCAATGCAGTTATAAATGCAACATTGCAAAACGGACTTATAAAAAGCATTGGCAGCATAAAAGACAGCGCATTGCAACTTGCCTACAACATCAATGCAAATGTTCGTAATAAATACCCAACGGTTAAAGGAGAAGTAAGAGTAGATACCGCACAATTAAATAGACTTCGCTTTACAAAAGATACACTAAACTTTTCGCTATCGGCTACCATAAATGCACAGAATTTACAGCCACGTAATTTAAATGCATCGCTGTTGCTGGATAGTGTAAAATTGCAAAGTGGATTGAAGTTTTTTACATTGGACAGCACCTCCATTGTAGCTTATTCATTAAATGGTATTGATTCTATTATTGTAAAAGCACCGTTTGCAGATGTGCATGCGGGTGGGGCATTTGATTATGATAAAATAGCTGAATCAATGATGCGCTATGTAAATAATTATTATAAGATTCCGGGCTTTAAACCAACTACAGAGAACATTGCCGACCAGCAATTTGCATTTAAAGGTTCCATTAGGCAAAGCCCCGTTATTACGATGCTTGTGCCAAGTCTTAACAGTTGTGATGATATTAATTTTAATGGAAGTTATGCATCAGCCGCAACAGACAGTGCATTAAATTTTAATACCACCGTAAACCATATTTTTTACGGTACAAATAATATTGCTAATGCTGTAATAAATATCAACTCAAAAAACAGTAAAATAAATTACGAAGCAAAGTTTGATACCCTTGCAACAGCTACCAACAAACTTTATGCAACAAGGCTAAATGGGGCGGCTGCAAAAGACAGTCTGTTGTTAAATGTTGTAACAAAAGATAACGCAAACATAGATTGGTTTGGTTTATCCGGTACTGCATTTGTAAAAGACGAAAATTATACTTTGCGATTGCAGGATAGTTTAGTACTTAATTATGAAAGATGGAACGTTGCGCCTGATAATTATATAGCTTATGGCACAAAAGGAATTATCGCAAATAATTTTGTAATAAACAGTGATACGGCTAAAATTGATATTCGTAGCCAGCAACTCGTAGGCGATAGTCCTATCGAAATAACTGTGAGTAATTTTAATTTAAAAAGTATAAGCTCAATAATAAATAAGGATACGGTTTTGGTGGAGGGTATATTAGATCTTAAGGCAACCGTGAGTGATCTTCAAAAGCAATTACCGGCTTTTGCCGGAACAGCATCTGTGAAAAACATAGAAGTAATGCAATACCCACTTGGAAACATTACGGCAAATGCGCGGAAGCAATCTGAAAATAACATTGTAGCAAACCTTGCGTTGTTAGGTCCATTAAATGATGTAAGCGTTAAAGGAAATTATTATTTGAACAGTGAGACTGACCAGTTTGATGCCGACCTGGTTGTAAATAAATTAAGTTTTAGAACGCTGGAAGCATTGTCGAAAGGGCAAATAAATAATACGACTGGTACTGTAAATGGAAACATAAAATTAAACGGAAAATTTATAGAGCCGCAATATAATGGGCAACTGAATTTTGATACAGTAAAATTTGCATCGGTACAACTTGGTACGCCTTACTTTATTGATAAGCAGAAAATTGTTTTTAAATATCCTCAAATACTTTTTCCAAACTTTATTGTAAAGGATACTTTAGGCCACCAGTTAAAGATAGACGGTGATATTACGTCCCGTGGTATAATGGATTACGATTTGGGTGTTGATATTAATGCAAATGACTTTGTGGTAGTAAATGCAAAGAAAACAATCAGTAGCCAGGTGTTTGGTTTTGCTTCTGTAGATGTGAATGTATCGGTAACAGGAACAGCGGCATTACCTGTAATAGAAGGAGATATTTTATTGAATGATAAAAGCGATGTAAAAATTGTATTGCCACAAACGGGCTACGAAAAAAATGACGGTAAAACAATTGTACGTTTTGTAGATACTGATACATTTAATATAAATGAATCTAGAAAAGGATTCTCACCGGAACAAAAAGGTGCGGCAGCTTTTGCTCAGTTCCTAAATTATAACCTCAATATTGAACTTACAAAAGAAGCGGCGCTTACGATATTATTAGATCCATCAACAGGAGATGAAATAAGGGTGCAGGGAGATGCAAGGTTAAATGCAGGTGTGAACCCTGGTGGAAACCTTGTACTAGCAGGTACTTATGAACTTGATAATGGCTACTACGATCTGCACTACCAGATACTACAAAGAAAATTTAATCTCATAAAAGGAAGCACTATTACGTTTGCCGGAGAGCCTTTGAATGCAAGAGCAAATATTACAGCAGAATATATTGCAAATACCTCTTCAAAAGATTTATTGAGCAATGAAGTAACAGATGTATCGCCAACCCTTTCAAATTCGTTCAACCAAAAAATACCGTTTAAGGTTGTGTTGTATTTGACAGGATCTTTGAGTAAACCCAATATAAATTTCGATATACAGTTGCCGGAGGAGAGCAATTTAATAAGTGGTGATTTGCGCACTACCATCGAAAATAAATTGTTACAGATGAGAAGTGACCCGTCATCTATCAACAAACAGGTTTTTTCTTTGTTGTTGTTTAACCGTTTTGTAAGTGAGCAGAGCAGCGATTTCTTTAAAGGAAATGGTGGTGGTTTTGATGACATTGCCAGACAGAGCGTGAGCCAGTTTTTATCATCAGCATTAAATGAAATAGCAGTTGATATTTTTAAAGGAATAGATATTGATTTGAATTTAAACTCCTATAACGATTATAGCAATGGTGAAAATGCGCAGCGGACAGATCTTAACCTTGCGGTGAGCAAATCATTTGCAAATGACAGGTTGGTTGTAAGTGTTGGTAAAAATTTTGGGATAGAAGGGCAGGATGCAGCTGCAAAAGCCAGTGGCGCCAATACAGGTTTTAAGCCAGATGTAACGGTGTCGTATAAACTAACTACAGATGGTAAATATCTTATACGTGCATATACAAAAAATCAGTTTGAAGTTACGCTTGATGGTTATGTTGTAGAAAATGGGCTAGCATTTATTGTAACGATGGATTATGATAAGTTTAATGAATTGTTTAGACGAAAGAAAAAAGCGAAAAATAGATGACTAAAATACTTTCTCTTATTGTGTTGGCACTACTTGCAGCATCTTGCAGTGTGCAGCGTTATTTGCCTGCTGGTGAAAGGTTGTACAAAGGCGCAAC
>JBJXGJ010000131.1:0-13037 GCA_046153805.1 Ferruginibacter sp.
TGTTTGGAGGTCCACCTGCAGATATGGTAATGCAGGCTCTTGGTGGCAGTAAAACGACATCGGAAGAGTTAAAACAAATTGAGGCTTTGATAGAAACATTAAAAGCAAAAAAATAAAATCTTAAAAGAATGACCTTCTTTTACTCATTTACCCAAACAATTTTACACAGCCTCTGGCAGGCAGTGCTGCTTGTTTTACTTCACAGTGTTGTGTTCGTTATTTCAAAGAAAAATCATCCGTTGCAAAAGAGAAATTTTTTATATTTTCTTTTATTTGCGCAGCTGTGCGTGTCCCTATTCACTTTTTGGGTTTGTTTTAATGGCTACCAAATAGCAACAGCATTGGCTTTTAGAGATTTTATCAACCTAAAGCCGCTGTCTTTTATAAACAACTATAACACTTTCATTTTTTTAATTTATCTAGTTGTCGTTCTCGCAAAAACCATTACCCTAATAGTACAATGGTTTTATTTTAAAAAAAGTTATAAAAGAGAGTTGGAGCGACCAAGCGCAGCATTAAAAGTATTTTCAGAGCTAAAAGCTTACCAATTGGGCATCAAAAGAAAAGTGGAAATATGGTACAGCAACAACATAGAGACACCCATTACTTTTGGTTTTTTAAAACCAATCATTATACTTCCCATGGCCTTGGTAAATAACATAAGCGTTAAGCAAACAGAAAGCATCATCCTACACGAATTAGCCCACATTAAAAGCAAAGACTATTTATTAAATTGGCTGCTTTTAGGTATAGAAATTATTTATTTCTTTAACCCTTTCGTAAAATTACTCACACAAAAACTGAAACAGGAACGAGAGAAAAATTGCGATGTGCAGGTAATCAATTTCGAATACGAGCCAATGCAGTATGCACAAACATTATTAGGCATAGCAACACATAACATGCAGGTAAAAAGTTTTCAACTTGGTTTTCTAAAAAAAAGAAGACAGTTGTTGCACAGAATTCGTTTTTTTTCAAATGAAAAAAATCTAACTTTTGCTGGTACCAACGCTTTTACTTACCTTATTTTCATTATGCCACTAGTTTGTATTATGTGTTTTTCAGTGATTGGAAAAAGGCTAGAGATGTCCTACCAAATCGCTGCTTCTGCCCCAATACAAAACAACGATTTTCTACAAAACTGGCCAACCATAACCGCCGGAATTTCGTTTGAACCTTCGGTTTCTAAAAGTGCTAAATCAGCTTACAAAATGGAGTTGTATAAAGAGCCGGTAAAAAATGAAGTGGTGAAAATAATAAAGGAACAGGTAAATGAAACTGCCTCTGCCGACAATCTTTATGTTCCTGTCTCATTGAATGAAACGCCTGACAGTACAAAAGAAATTATTTATAAACTTGAAACCCAAAACGGAAAAATAACGCAGTCATACAAGTTGGTTCAGAAAAACGGTCGTTGGACTTTTGAACCTCAGTGGATGATTGTAGAAACCAGACCAACTATGCATCCAGTTTTTGATTCCGCTCAGGTATTTAATCTCGCAGATTCTATCCAATAACATCCATCAAATTACTATTCTATATTTTTTCGCAAACTGCACGTTGTTAGAATGGAGGGCAACAGGCAGGCTTGCAAATTAATATTGCCGAAGCCTCACCTTGGTTAGAAAAAGTTGCAATGAACAAAAATGCTGGTTTTAGTAACATGGCAAACTCCCTGTATAAGTTCATTATCATTTTCTAAATGCCTTGATAGCAAAATTAAATCGGTGCATGGAAGCACTGTGAAAAGATTAGCTTTTAGCAATTTTGGACCTGTGTTGGTAATCCTTTAAGCCCCGTAGAATTTGGCTCTCCAACGGTTTAATTTTTAGTTCATAACTCGGGTGTATATAATTTTACAATGGATACTTTATAAAGACAATTTCCTGCAGATGATTATAATGCACCATATTAATTTAGCGTGTCCCATAGTATGAATACAATTATTGACCCAAAAGGTCCTATTGCTTTTGTTGCCTTCGGAAACCTCCCTTCTGGTCATTTTCACTAGGCACAATATAATTTCAATGTAGAAGAAAAGGTATATGTTGCTTCTAAAAAATTAATCAGGTTAAGAAATTATGCAGCAGCAATTTTTAATAATGCCGGGATAATAACATTTGTGAGATAAATGGGTATAGAACAAACGATTTTTATTATTGATCAATGATTTTTGAAGTTTTAACTTTTTTGCATTTCGTTTACCAGTTAAAGGGCTTAAGTTTAATTTTGATTTAAGACCTAATAAATGAGAAAAGAAGCCCCTTCAGAATTATCAATAATTGATATCGACCGCATCATAGAAATGGCATGGGAAGATCGTACACCATTTGAAGCCATTGAATTTCAATTTGGGCTCAGCGAAATGGAAACGGTTGCGCTAATGCGCAAAAATTTAAAGCTCAGCAGTTTTAACCTCTGGCGCAAAAGAACCCACAGTGGCGTTAGCCAAAAACACCTGGCAAAAAGAGTAGAAGGAATCAACAGATTTAAATGCACCCTACAGCGTGGTATCACTATGAATAAAATAAGTAAGCGCAGATGAGCAAAAGAGTAGAATATGTTTTTCCTACAGATTTGGAAAGCATTTTAAAAAGAATTGATGCCATAGATCCGGTAAAATATGCACGCAGCCGCAACTTTATTGATGGTGATGTAACTTATTTATCACCCTATATTTCACGCGGGGTAATTAGCGCAAAAATGCTGAAGGATACTATTTTTAAGCAGGGTTATAAGTTGTACCAAATAGAAAAATTTATACAGGAGCTAGCCTGGAGAGAATACTGGCAGCGCATCTGGCAAAGCAAAGGAGATGAAATTTTAAATGACTTAAAACAACCCCAGCCAGATTATATACACAGAAAAATACCGGTAGCGGTAATAAATCACAGTACAAGAATAGACGCAGTAGATAATTATATTGAACAGCTTTACCAACAGGGTTACATGCACAACCATGTACGAATGTACCTAGCAAGCATTGTTTGTAACATTGCAAAATCACATTGGCTCTTACCTGCCCAATGGTTGTATTACCATTTGCTTGATGGAGATATTGCCAGCAACCATCTTAGCTGGCAATGGACAGGCGGCAGTGCATCTTCAAAAAAATACTATTGCGACCAGGCAAATATTAGCAGGTATACGGGCAGCAATCAAAAAAAATCATTTTTGGCTGAAAGCTATGAATCCCTTGCTAAAATGAATGTGCCCGACGTTTTAACAGACACAATTATGGTAGAGTTAACTACCACTCTACCCCAAACCGAAGCTTTACATATTGATGCAACAAGACCAACCTGCATTTACAACAGTTATAATTTAGACCCCTTATGGCGAAAAGATGAAGATGTAAACAGGGTACTTTTGCTCGAACCTTCTCATTTTAAAAAATTTCCGGTAAGCAATAAAGTAATAGAATTTATATTGGCTTTGGCAAAAAATATTCCTTCCATAAAAATATTTGTGGGAGAGTTTCACGAACTGAAGACTGCCTGTTTGACTAATACGGAACAGATAATTTTTAAAGAACATCCCGCATTTAAACATTATAAAGGCACCCTTGATAGCAGAGATTGGCTGGCGCCTAATACGACGGGCAATTTCAATTCGTTCTTTTCATTCTGGAAAAAAGCGGAGAGGGAAATGATTTAAAAAACTTCGCGAACACTTGAAGTATTATCTCAAGGTATAAAATTCAGATTTTCAAGTGGCATTCGCTTGTTAATTGTTGTTCGTTTCAATGGCAATGAGATGCGTTACAAAAGCAATGTTGCTTATTAGTTGCTATAGGATAACGCAAATGCTGTAAACCTAACTCCTAACTCCAAACTCCATATGCTTAAAACAAATTCCTCGGGCAGGCATCGCTGTATTTGTTGCCAAGTGTGAACCCTACTATTACTTCGTGGGTATTGCCGGTGTAGGTTCGTAAGCGGCTTGTGGTGGCTACTTCATAAGAGTAGCCCGCATTGAAAGTGTTGGAAATATTAAAACCCGCCAGAGCAGAATATCCTGCCAAAAAATCTGAATAGCGGTAGCTCCCGCCAATCCAGACCTTATCCATGTATTGCAGCTTTCCATTAAAATGCGCTCCTAATAATTGTGGCTCCCAGTATTGTACCATTATAGATGGTATCACGGTAAAATCTTCTCCAGCCGAAAACCGATAGCCAGCTGTCGCAAAAAAATTAGGGGTAAAATAGGTTCCGTATTTATCGCTTTTGCTAAATTTTGCTTTGCCAGGTACAATATTTAAAGCAGAAACACCTACAAAATATCTGGCTGAGTACAACCACAGCCCCGCTCCCACTTCGGGCTTTATTTTTCTTAAATCACCGCTTGCAACGCCTATTGCCGGATCATTTACAGGGTCAGAAAATGTAGCTTTTGTTGCATCGAGATTAATACCGGATATACCGAGGTTAAAACCTGCGGCCAGCGTGGTTTTTATGCCGAGAGGCCGGTGGTAGGCATAAGAGCCGGCAATTGTCCACCTACTTATATAACCTGTTTTATCATTCATTGCATAAAAACCAATACCATGATGAGGTTCGGGTGCGGTGTAGTCTTGCCAGTATTGCTGTCCCCGCGGATTTTCTCCTGGAACGGCGTTGGATGTAGCACTCGTTCTGTAATCGGATTTGCCCAACGGTGCCTGCAAGCTGATGTAGGAAGTGATTGGTGCACCCTTAATGCCCGTCCATTGGTTTCTGAAACTTGCTTTAATATCGGTGTAATTTTCAATACCTGCCAATGCCGGATTTAAAATATAATTATTCAAAACATATTGTGTATATGCGGGCTTAGCTTGCGCATGTACAAACAGAATACTCATCGTACACAATATGGCAGTTAAAAATTTTTTCATAATTTGTAATTTCTTTTTTCTTCCTCAACTAATTTATTTTACAATAGTAACATACCCTGTAAGCGGGTTTCTGCCGCTTCCTGGTTCAATAATGTAATAGTAGGTATCAAAAGGCAACGGCTTTCCGTTCATGGTGCCGTTCCAAGGTTTTGCATAACCTTTGCTTTCAAAAACCAGTTGACCTGTTCTTGTAAATACCTCTACCTTGTTGCCTGGGTAAGTAAATAGATACTTTATCTCCCATAGATCGTGGATGCCATCATTGTTGGGAGTAAAGGTGTTTGGTATTTCGGGAATCTTAAGCACTTTTATAAACACACTATCAGCTTTTTGACAATTACCCTCTGCCGTTACGGTTAGAATATATTTCACGTCAACCACAGGGGTAGAAACCGGATTCAATACAATATTCGAACTTAAGTAAGTTGGCAATGGTACTGCAGTCCATAAATAAGAAAGATTATTGCCTGTAGCAGTTGCAGCAAGTGGAATTGAACCTCCTTCCAACACAAAATTATCTGTCCCAGCATTTACAACTGGGTACGGATAAACAGTAAATTTCCTGATTGTATCATCAACACAACCAAAACTGTTGGTAACCGTAAGTTTTACATTAAATGTATTGGCAGTAGAATACGTATAAGCAGGCTGTGATTGCCCAATTTGGTTGCTGCTACTTTCACCAAAATTCCATGACCATTTTAAAGGACTGCCGTCTGCAAATGTACTGTTATCTAAAACCGTTACATTTTGAGCCAAACAAACACTTGCTTTATTAAAATTAAAACTGGCTGTTGGTGCCGGGTGTATGGTAGTAATGGCTTTGGTTATCGTGTTTGTACAACCTGTAAATGCTGAAGTTGCAGCCAATTTTACATTGTGCGGTGATTGTGTAAAATAGGTGTGCGACAAGGGTTGTGGTTGCGTACTTAAGTCAGCTACAAGGATAGAGGGGAAATCAAAATTCCAGTTGAAAGCCCAGTCGTTTATGTTAGGAGTAATGTTGGTAAACAAAACTTTTGCTTGTGGCAGACAGGCGGTATCGCTAAATCTAAAATCAGGCAAAGGCTGTGGGTTTACCGTTACAGGTATTTGTTTCAACAGACTTTTACAACCATCGCTTGTAATAACCATTAAAGTTGCAGTAAACGGCGTTGCCGGTGCGGTTGTATAAATATGCGTTTGGTCGTTGCTATTGGTAAATGTTTGTGGTGCCGTTCCATCACCCCAGTCGTAAATCCACTCGGTTATTGTTCCTACTGAGGCAGAAGATGTTTGATGAAAAGTGATTGCACTGTTCTGGCAGGTATTACCCACGGTTGCAAAATCTGCTACTGGTGCTGCTAATACATTTACTGTTTTTGTGATAGTGGTCGGGCAATTAAAAGAAGATGTCCATGTATATGTAATAGTGTGCTGTCCTACTCCTGCGGTTAAAGGGTTAAAATCTCCATTTGCTGAAACAATTCCAAGTCCACTGAATACGCCCGGCCCGCCGGCAATACCGCTTGTTTCACTGGCAAGTGCAGCAAAAGATACAATGCCATTTTTCAAACAAACATCTGGTATGTTAGTGAATTGTACCACCGGTGCTGGGTGAATAATATTTGAATTGATAACCTGTATGACACTTGTACCTATGCATCCTGTTGCAATATTTGTAGCAATAAGTTGTGTATTAAATGGTCCTTGCGAAGTATAAGTGTGAGTCGGACTTGGAGCTGTACTCGTGTTTGCAGGTGCTGTGGATGGTAAATCAAAACTCCACTGGTAATTATTGCTGCCAATATTAGCCGTTGTATTTGTAAATACCACATTAGCCGAAGGCAAACAAACAGATGAACTAGGATTATAAGTCGGTGCTGGTAAAGGATTTACAATAAACTGTTGGGTCTGGAATGGAACATTCCTGCAACCATAACCTGTTTCAAGTGTGAGTGTAGCCGTGTGTGAACCGGTAGTCGTATATACATGCGTTACATCAGCTCCCGTAGTCATTATTTGAAGCGGTGACCCATCGTTCCAGTTATATATCCATTTGATAACTGTTCCGTCTCCGTTTATATGCGTGTTGCGGAAAGTAATGGCATTGTTTTGACAAAGGTTACCCACGGTAAAAAAGGTATTTACAACAGGCGGTGCCAATACTTTTATCTGTTGCACTCTCACCGAATCGCACCCTGCGAGTGAAGTTACTGTGTATAACACACTATCGGTAACCCCAATAACTACACCGGGTGCCAATGGATTGAAAGTGTACACTCCTCCGGCAAATGTTACGCCTGGGCCACTATATACCCCTATTCCACCTGCTGGAATCCCTTGACTCAATGTAACCGGCCCGCCATTCAAACACACATCCGGCACTGTTGTAAATACGGCAACAGGCGATGCCCTGACAACTATATTAATGATGGTATCTTTTTGGCACACGCCATTAAAACCTGAATAAGCGTAATAACGAACCCTGTAGGTTTGATCTGTCTGCAGATTTGGGTAATTGTGTGTGTAAATCTTATTAGGTGTTGGCGTATTATCCTGATCAAAAACGGTAGGTGCACCGAGGTAATCCCAATAAATATCTGTTCTTATTAGCCCACCCACATTTACCAAACTGTTTTCCCTAATCTGCACGGGTCTATTAGAGCAAAGATTAGCGGCATTTAACGTCGTAAAAGCGGCACGGGTAACTTCGCCATTTATAAAAAATTGTTGGATGGTGGTATCCTTGCAACCGCTGTTGGAAGTAACAATAAGTGTAGCCGCTTTTTGTCCAACAGCGGCATACGCATGTGTCGGGTTTTGGTAAGTTGGTCCGCTACCCGCAAAAACAGGTGAGCCATCACCAAAATCCCATTCCCAGAAAACGATAGAGGCACCGAGGCCTGCAACGGTGCTTGTATCCAAAAATTGGGCCTGTGCATCTGCCAGGCAGGCAGCAGGATTTACAAAACCAGCTTTAGGCTTGCTAAAAATGGTAACGGGCGGAGTTGGGGTGAATACATCACTCACACATCCGTTATCAGATACCGTTTTAAAAGTAATAATTTTTACACCTCCGGTGGAATAAGTAAGCGAAAATGGATTTCCATTAGGCCTTGTTTGTGGTCCTGTACCGTCTCCATAATCCCATACCCACGATGTTATGCTGCCCGTCGGCATAATGGCAAATGAAGGCGTGATTAGTACTGATTTGAATTCGCAAAAAGGGCCTGTTGTAGTAAAGCTTGCTGTAGGTTTTGGGTAAACGATAATCTGTGTAGAACTGGTTTGAGCATTAACACAATTTACAGAGCTTGATTCCTGTACACTCACAAGCGTATATATGAACGTACCGGGTGTTGCCGTTGGCAGCGAAACTGAATAAGAATTGCCAAACGGGGTAAATGGGGTAGATTGTACCGCTCCTGTTACACCGTTGATTGTAATGGTATAATTAAATCTATATGGAGCTACGCCTCCCAAAGCTGTAAAGGTAATAACTGGCAATGTGGTACTTGCCTTGCAAACCGTTGCAGCATTCGTTGCAATCGTGGCGGTGGCCAGTTGCTGAACTGTTACCACCGATGTGGGTGCGCCCGTAGTATAAGTTTTTATACAACCAGTTGCATTATCTCTTACAGAAGTAATTACATAAGTATACACACTCGCTGCTGTAGTTGGTTGGTTTACAATTATATTATTTCCCGTTAGTGGCATTTGCGCTATTCCATTTAAGGTATAATTAAATACATAAGAGGCCGCTGCTCCGCCGGTAGCACCTGCACCTGTAAAGGTTACAGGCTGTGTACCTGTGTTTTGGCAAACAGTAGTTGTACCAGTTATTGTAGCAGACGGAATAGGATTTATGGTAAAAGTTGCAGTTTGCCCTGTTATAGCGGTAGTGCAATTTATAGAACCGGTATTTTGCACATGAAGCAATGTATAAACGAGTGTACCTATTGTCGTCATTGGAATTTGAAAGCTAACCGAGTTTGAACTTAGTGGGTTTGATGAAATAGTTTGTATCGCCCCTGTAACACCATTAGTTGTAACTGCATAACTAAACGTAAATGGTGCTACGCCATTGGAAGCGGTAAAAGTTACAAAAGGTGCTGTGGCATCTTGGCATACGGTGGTGGTACCGCTTATAGTAGCAGTAGAAGTGGCTTGTATGGTAACGGTAACCGACGGTCTAGGTGCTGTATAATTTTTAATGCAGTTTGTTGAGACATCGGTTACTGATACTATTTCATACAAAAATGTGCCGGTGGGAGTAACAGGAACTGTTACTGTTGCTGTATTACCTACTGTAGTTAAAGCCGTTGTTTGTGTTACACCATTTATAGAATAAACGATCGAATATTGTCCCAAACCTCCAGCACCAGTAAAAGTAACTGTTTGTACACCTGCTGCTTGGCACACCGCAGTAGTGCCTGTTATGGTTGCGCTAGCCACAGGGTTTATTGTTATAGTTGTAGTTGGCGCAGTTGCAGCGGGATAATTATTAATACAATTAATGGCTCCTGAATTTTGTACACTTGATAAAGCGTAGATTATAGTACCAGCGGTAGCCATTGGGATGGGAATTGGATTAGTGCTTGCTAATGTGCCAAGCGTACTTATACTCTGCACTGGGCCAATCACTCCATTGGTTTTAATGGAATATGTAAATGTATAAGGCCCTTGGCCGTTGGCACCACTACCCGTAAAAATAACTGTTGGCGCGATACCATCTTGGCAAACCACAGTATTATTTGCGGTAACAGTTCCAGTAGGCGTTGCTTGTACAAAAACAGTAGCATTTGTTGTAGCTCCGGCAGTTAATGTTTTTAAACAGCTGGTTGCAACATCGCTCACCGAAATTAAATCATAACTATACGTACCAATTGTTATTGTAGCAACAGAAATAGTAGCAATACCAGCTGTATTTGAATTTATGGTTTGTACCGTCCCAGCTATACCGTTAATAGACAGTGTATATGTAAATTGATAAATAGTACTTGCTGTAGAGCCACCGGTACCTGTAAAGGTTACAGTTTGCGCTGCTGTATTTTGGCAAACGTTTGTTGTACCGCTTATTATGGCGGTAGGCAATGGATTTACAGTTACGGTTGCTGTTTGCCCCGTTATTGGATTCGTGCAAAAAGAGGGATTTGCATTTGCTACGCTTGTGATATTATAGGTATATATGCCTGCAGTTGTTGTAGGCACTGGAAAAGGATTTGATAGGGTACTTGTTATTATAGGTGCTTGTGCAACGGCCGCTCCCCCATTTGTAGAAACTGTGTAATTTATTTTATAAGGTGGTAAACCACCCGTAATCGTAAAATTAAGATTCGGTTGTGGTGCATTTTGGCAAACAACGGTTGTGCCGGTGAGGGTTGCATTTACAAGAGCGGGCACTATCACATCTTGAGATGTGCTAGCACTTATACACCCAGCGGTGGTAATATTTGAAAATGTTACGCTATAAGTACCGGGGGCGGAATAAGTATGTACCGGATTTCTTTCTGTGGACGTATTTGCTGCACCACTTGCAGGGTCTCCAAAATTCCACATAAATAAATAAGTAGCATTTGCATAGGGTGTTTGTGGGTTTGTTTCAATAAACTGAACAGGTTCAGTAGGGCAACCCGGAACACTGTTGGTAAAGTTAGCGATAGGTGCAGAAGGCACAACAAGTGTAAATACAAACTCCGTTTCGTTGCCACTTGCACAGCCATCATTATTATTTGTAAGGTAACCAGTCACTGTAATTGTATAGGTACCAGGCGTTGTAATAGCATAGTTGCTAGGTATTGAGTACCAAGCAACAGGCTTGCCGTTCCTAATGTTTACAGAGTCTGCAGGTACTACCAGGTTTGGGTAAGTAGGAAGATGGGGTAAAGAACCAATAATAGTAAACGGAAAATTATTTGGAATAAAAGATGTTGCGCTGGTTACATTCCATTTCATTGAATCGTACCTCACAAGTAAACTGCTGCCGGCAGTAGCACCTGAATTACTCACAGAAGAGTCAGGTAAATAAATACTAAATTTAAAGGGAGTGTTTAAACAAGCATAGGAATTACCATCATTTATAATTCCATATTGAGAGGGTGTAAATAATTGTTGGTTGAAGTCTCTCACGTTTGTACCGGCGTTGTAACCATAACTTTCTGCAGTTGCGAACCCATAAGCAATAGCATTAAAACCAGAATCTGACAGCAAGGTATGCTGCCCTAAAGTTAACCCTGCTATTTTAATATAAGAATATGCAGCATCTTGAGGATGAACAGTAAATAATGCAGCCGGAACTGTTACCCCATCTCTTTTAAAAGAACTGATTGCAGTGCCGCCATTAGGAACTATAACATTTACAAAATGACTTGGATTTGCTGCTACCAACAAGTTTGAATTAAATAACACATCACTAATGCTTTGCTCTACTGGGCTCAAATAAATTACCTCCGGATCTCCAGGGCTTCCATTACTACAGGCATTTTGTGACGGCACATATTGGGCAACGGTAATAGGTAAATCTCCTTCTATTTTTTGAGGGTTTAATGTAAATGGAATTTCATAGTAAAAATTATTAATAAGTGGCAAGGAGGTCACTGCACCATTTACTTTCACCACTGTTGTGGGATCAGACACACATATGCGGTAAATATTTCTAGTCATATTCCCGCCAGTAGAGGTAGTCAAAAACTTTTTGCCCCAAGCAGCTTTGGGGAAAGCCTGAACCATATAATTGTCTGATGAAGATTGATTACCATTACAGGTCAGACTTATGCGACCACTACCAGAAAATACTCCGATTCTTTTACACCCACCGGTACCGGATGCTATACTTTTTATTTTTGAACCAGTTAAATCTACGGCAGTACATACAGGGTTGCAATTAGCTGGTGAACTCAAAAGACTTCCCATGACATTATAAATCTGCCCTTGTGTTAATGAGACCGTATATGTGTTTCCGGCTATCCATCCACCAACAGTATTAGCCGTTGGTACAATTTCTATATTAGTAGTGCCGGTATCTACCGCTACTACATAAAACCAACAGTTTGCGTTTCCTGTATTAGAATTATTTGTATAATTAATAGAATAATATTCTTTTCCCAATGTAGCTGTAGGTAATAACACACAAGCACCAGATACCGATGAGTTATAGATATGAGCATAAGCAACAATTGGCTTTGTACTCTCTATATGAATTCCCTTCCCAGAAATTCCTTCAACCAGTAGCCTTGCATCAGTAAATCCTGCTTTTGGAATTACAGGTGTGGTAAAAATAGTATTTGCGGGGATATTAGAAAATGTTTGACTAAATCCACTGCCAGGAATACTCACGGTAACTGTTGTGACTTGGTCAGCTGCAAAATACAACACCATATCTTGGGCATTATTAGCAATCATCACCTGATGATAACCATAACCAACCCAAAAGTCCCTTCCCTTATTTGAAAAATTTTGAGAAAAAGAAACAAATCCTAAAATATCGGTAAGTATAAAAAAGAGTAAAAATTTTTTCATTTATGCTTTAATGTCAGGTGATAAGCGGAATTATATATACAACAACAATTTAATAATTTTTTCACATAGGGCTCTGAAAAAATTTTTTGGCAGAATATATTAGCATCATATTAATACATTTTTACATTTTATTATTATACAATATTAAATAGGATTTTGTTCAAGTCTCCTCTTCTTTTACCGAATCAACCCATCCAATAAGTTGTTTTCAATCTAAAGTATTTTTAACAAAACTGCCATTTTAACACCAATCGCCCAAACTCCGTAAACATTGTTTTCAGCCGTTTTATGTAACCCTAAAAATTGAGGACTACTCATGCTTAGTTTTTAAAAAAAAGACAAAATAGGGGGAAATTATAATTTAACACATCTAATAAAAAATAAAATTGATTTTCATTAAAAGTTTTATAAACGTTATTATCTATATAATAATGTAAATCATATTATTACGTCATAAATTTTAAAAATTAAAATAGATTTTATTATTTCGCATCATATCGTAGAATTATATATAAAATACTACGCTAATTATGTAGTAATAATAAGTTTAAACATTTTATTATGATGAAAACCAATTTTTTATAAAAATATTTAGTTACTAATAATAATAGTATAAAAATATTGCCCATTTAGCCCGATTAATTTGACACTACCTAATTTGTTT
>JBJXGJ010000225.1:0-5111 GCA_046153805.1 Ferruginibacter sp.
GGTGGCGTTTATTTTATACCATTTAATTTAGTGGCTGTAACAGCGTCTGTTGGCGTTTCTAAAGAAGATAAATTGTTTAACTTTTCCATCGGTTCTAAATTCAATCTTACTTTTTAATTTATTTATATGTCAGTTTTTACATCGTTGTATAAAAAAACAGAAGTCTATGTTACAGAAATGTTTCAAAAAATACCGCATCCGCAACTTCGTTTTCATAACTTAGAGCATACCGAAAATGTTGTAAAACGGGTTAATGAAATTGCAGGACATTACAATTTAAGTGAAGACGAAATGGCTGCGTTGTTTGTAGCAGCTTGGTTTCACGATACGGGGTATTTAGTAGAAAAACCCGAGCTGCACGAATTGAAAAGTGTAGAATTGATGAAAGAATTTTTGGAGAAAGAAGAAATTACTTCAGGCATGATTGAGAAAATAGAAGCCTGTATACTAGCAACAAGATCACCAAGAAACCCCACCAATCTTATTTCAGAAATATTGTGCGATGCAGATACTTATCAATTTGGTAATAAGGTCGAATTTAAGAAAAGCAATGCGCTTGTTTTTGAAGAAGTGGTGGTGCTCTGCGGTAAGAACATGGATAAAAAGACATTCGACGAGGGAGCACTTAGAATGCTACAGCACCATACCTATTATACATCTTACTGTAAAGATCTGCTAAATGACACCAAAAAGGAAATCACGAAGAAGGTTAAAAAATCAGTAAAAAAAGAAGATGTAAAGAAAAACGAAAAGGAACAAAAGCAACACGAAAGCTTAGGTGAAAAAGAAATTACAGAGAAAGATGGCACAACAAAGGGAATGCAAACTATGCTGCGCCTTACCTCGTCTAACCATATTCAATTGAGTGAGATGGCAGATAGTAAGGCAAATATCCTCATCTCTGTAAATGCAATTATCATTTCAGTTATACTATCTGTTTTATTAAGAAAATTGCAGACAGACCCTTACCTCACAATACCCACAATTTTGTTTCTTACGTTTTCGGTACTTACAATTGTTGTTGCAATACTTGCCACTCGCCCAAAGGTAAACACCGGCAAATTTGAAGATATTGACATCGTAAATAAAAAAACAAATTTATTGTTCTTTGGAAATTTTCATAAAATGACATATGAAGAATACGATATAGCTATGCGCACGATGATGAGGGATTCTGATTATTTGTATTCATCAATCGTAAAAGATATTTTTTACCTAGGCCAGGTGCTTGGCAAAAAATACAAACTGATAAGAATGGCATATAATATTTTTATGATTGGAATTATAATATCTGTTGTGGCATTTGTAATTGCCGCCATTTTTAACACAGCACCGCCCGAAACCGTTATTACAAACAGTACCGGTTCTCCTTTTTAAAAAATAGTAGTATGTTCTTTAACAGAGATCTAAGTTGGCTTGGTTTTAACCACAGAGTTTTACAGGAAGCAAAAGATGAAACAGTACCCTTATACGAACGGCTGAGGTTTCTTTCTATATTTTCCTCCAACCTTGACGAATTTTTTAGGGTGCGTTACCCTGTTGTAGCTGCCATTTCTAAGCTCAACAAAAAAACAATAAAAAAAGAATCGCTTTTAACGGAAGAGGATGTTACTGAAAAAATTCAGGCAAAGATCAATGCCCAGTTAGACGAGTTTGGACATATACTTCTCCACGACATAATACCCTCTTTAAAAGAGAAGAAGATTTTTTTTTATTACAATACGCCGCTTTTACCAGAGCACATTGCAGAAGCAAGGCAGATTTTTTTATCACGGGTACTGTCTTTTATACAGCCGGTTTTTTTAAGTGTAGAAAGTGCCTATGATTTTATGCCGGAAAACAATCACCTTTATTTTATCGTTACAATTTTTAACAACCATAAAAATATGGTGAGCCATGTATCTGTAAATATCCCATCTCACAAACTAAGTAGATTTTTTGTTTTAAGCCCTATTAACGAAACAAATTATGTGGTATTTATTGACGATATTATAAGAGACAATTTAGGAATGCTTTTTCCAGGGCAAAAAATTGAAAGCATCTTCAGCATTAAATTTAATCGAGATGCAGAGGTAGACCTTAGTGGTGAGTACAGCGTCAATTTATTAGAAAAAATAGAAAAGCAGTTAAGTAAAAGAGATGTTGGTTTGCCATCACGTTTTCTTTTTGAGCGTGGAATGCCCACCTACCTGCAATTATTTTTGTCAACTTTTTTCAAGGCGAAAATGAAAGATATGTTTGAAGGTGGGCGCTACCACAACTTAAGCGATCTTTTTAATTTTCCATCTTTTGACAAATTATTGTTTTACAAAAAGCAGGATGCCATACATTACCCACCAATTGCTGGTGGCGATATATTTGCAAATATTGCTTCTAAAGATGTGCTCATACATTTGCCTTACCAGTCATACATACCAGTATTAAGTTTTTTTAACCAAGCTGCAGTAGATGCAGATGTGAAGGAAATTTATATTACATTATATAGAGTGGCAACGGAATCGCACATTGTGAACGCATTGATTAGTGCGTCAAAAAATGGCAAAAAGGTAACTGCTTTTATAGAGCTAAAAGCCCGTTTTGACGAAGCCAATAATATAAAATGGAGCAGAACGATGAAGAATGCAGGGGTAAAAATTATTTACAGCGACCCTACAATAAAAGTACATTCAAAAATAGCACTTGTAAAAAAAGAAATAGCCGGAAAAATATCTTGTAATGCTATTATAAGCACAGGTAATTTTAATGAAAGTACTGCCTTGTTTTATACAGATCATGTGTTGATGACAGCAAGACCTGATCTGTGCTCAGAATTGGAAGCACTGTTTAATTTCCTACAAAGTAAAAAGAACAGTTCGCCAAAAAAAGTTCTGCCCTTTAATGAATTGTTCGTGACACAGTTTAATTTATTAGACCAATTTGAACTGTTCATAAATAATGAAATAATAAAACATAAAAATGGGTTGCCTGCCAAAATCAGAATAAAAGTGAATAACCTGGAGGAGCCCTACTTTATTAATTTATTATACAAAGCAAGTGAGGAAGGCGTTCCTGTGGAGTTAATGGTGCGGAGTATTTGTTGCCTTGTGCCTGAAAAAGAAAAAATAAGTGAACATATAACTGTGAAAAGGCTTGTAGATAAACACCTTGAACACAGCCGTTTGTTTATATTTGGAGAAGGTGAAGATGCAGTTGTAGCAATGGGTTCGTCAGATCTTATGATAAGAAACTTAAGAAGAAGAATTGAAGTTTGTATTAATGTAAAAGACCGAAACTGCAGGCAACAACTTATACATTATTTTCAACTGCAGTGGCAAGATAATACAAAAACAACCCGTATTTTAAGCAATGGTGAGCAACAGCATTTATATGCTGGTGCTGACATTCACAATGCCCAAACGGATATTTATGATTATCTGAAAAAAATATCATGCTAAATTCTACACCAAAATTTTCTATTTTTCAAGGAATAAAGAAATACCGAATACGACGGGTTGTTTATATAGCGTTGTTTTGGACTCTTATCGATACAGTGGGTACAATACTTGATTTTAATACTACACAAAGTCATACAAAATCTCTGCTCACAAGAAGCCTCCTTGTCTTTATAATGAGTGGTATAATGGGTTATCTTTTCATTTACACTTTAAGGAATGTATTTAAAGACAAACCTCTTATACTAAACTTTTTTGCAAAAACTTTTGTTTTACTTTTTGCGGCACTTGCAATGAATTTTCTTGCTCACCTTACCGATAACCTTTTAGTTGATAGGTTCAATTTCGCAAACAGCTTAGAGGATTTTTATTTAAACACAATGAATGGCAACTGGCTTTTAAAAAGAACACTCTACTGGCTGGTGCTTTTTGGTATTACACAGTTGTATTTAGAAATTAATGACAAGTATGCACCGGGGGTTTTTCTCGATATTCTTTCAGGAAAATACATTACACCAAGAATTGAAAACAGAATCATCATGTTTATTGATCTAAAAGATTCTACACCCATTGCCGAAAAGCTAGGACACCAGCAATACTTTTTGTTTATGCGGGAATTTATCTACCACCTGTCTCTTGCCCTGATAGAACACAACGGCATCATTTACCAATATGTGGGCGACGAAATTGTAGTGTCGTGGAAATACAATAAAGAAAATATGAGGCAGAGCCTCGCATCTGTAATATCAGGACGAAAAAATATACAACGAAAAAGTGAGCACTTTAGAAGACTTTATGGTTATGTACCCGAATTTAGAATTGGGATACACGTAGGCGATGTAACAGTAGGAGAAATAGGGGTTATTAAAAAAGACCTTGCAATGAGCGGAGATACAATGAACACGACAGCACGCATAAGAAGTGCCTGCAACGAGCTTAACCAAAAATTTATCGTTTCGAAAGAATTTGCAGAAAAAAGTAACCTGAAGAGTTTTCAATTGGATGATCTTGGTATTATTGAATTGAAAGGCAAGGCAAATGGAATTGAACTTTTTGCACTCAAAATTTGATGGCTTGTATTTTTGTATTATCTAAGTCTTAGTCTAAAATTTTACAAAAAAAACACATGAAATTATTTTTCGCAGCTGCACTTTTATTAATCCACTTTTCAACTAACGCGCAAACCAAAAAGCTCGTTACCCACAGTGTTTATGATGGCTGGAAATCAGTATCACAAGAATTTGTAAGCAACAATGGACGTTTTGTTTTTTATAACACTGTACCCTCAGGAAGGAGATAGAATCTTGGTACTAAACGATTTGGAAAGCGTTAACAAAAGGGAATTAGAGAGGGGTTACGCCGCCGTAATTTTGGAAGACAGCATGTTTGTGGTATTTTTAACCACGCGGGCTAGCCAGTTCATTGCTTATTATTTAAAAGATGCTCCTGCTGCAGACTGGATAAAAAGGGGCGTACCGGCAACACAAAAGGGAATAAGCTCGTGGTTGGAGGTTAATTGATAGATTATTAAAAGTTGTAAATGGTTAAAAAGGAATTGACGCAATTAAAATAATTAAAGTAAATGTTAGATTCTAAAAAGACTTGGCATGTGAACAATTACACAGCTGCTGTATTTTTTGGCAGTTCTACTTTTTCAAGTAAACTAAGTTTATCAAGATC
>JBJXGJ010000262.1:0-32233 GCA_046153805.1 Ferruginibacter sp.
CAAAAATCAAACATGCCCTTCTAAATACTAGCAACGCTTACAAGGCTGCACATAATGAATTATGTTGCCATAACAGCTATTATTGAAGCCTACAAAGTAAAAAGAAAACGACAAAAAAAAGAAAACCGTACAGGAAAATCAACCATAATAAATGCCCCCCTGCTATGCAAACTAAGATGGAAATGTAGGATGCCTAACTGTGATAATGGTATAAAGTTTAACTTTATAACATTATCTCGGACAACAATAGTTTTTATTTATTAAAATTGCATAATTGATACGAAATATATAACTAATGATGAAATGTGCGACGCCACTGTAGCTACATCAGGGCCTCTCAGCCCTTCATCACCCAATAAAATTTACGAAGTAAAATTTTGTTGGGCTTCATCAGCAAATCATCAAATCTCATTTTTAAACAAACTATACTTCCGCCATTTTTCAATTAACTGCGTCATATCATCCGGCAATTCGCTTTTAAACATCATCTGCTCTTTTGTGGTTGGATGCACAAAACCGAGTTCTTTTGCATGCAGCGCCTGGCGTGGACAAATGGCAAAACAATTATCTACAAACTGCTTGTATTTTGTGTAAATAGTGCCTTTCACAATTTTATCGCCGCCATAAAAATCATCGTTAAATAATGGATGACCTTTGTACTGCATGTGTACCCTTATTTGGTGTGTACGCCCGGTTTCGAGCCTACACTCCACAAGAGAAACGTAGTTAAAATTTTCCAACACTTTGTAGTGGGTAATGGCTTCTTTGCCGTATTCGCCTTCGGGATACACCATAAATAATTTTCGCTGTTTCTGGCTGCGGCCCACATGCCCTGTGATGGTTCCTTCAGGTTCATCAAAATTTCCCCAAACTACTGCATTGTAGCGGCGATGCACGGTATGGTCAAAAAATTGTTTGGCCAATTCGCTCATCGTTTTTTGTTTTTTTGCTACCACAATAAGTCCACTGGTATTTTTATCTATCCGGTGTACAAGTCCATAGCGGGTAAGTTCTTTTTCGTCAATCTCAGGGCAATTGTGTTGCAAATGCCAAGCCACGGCGTTTATCAGCGTATTATCAGGATTGCCACTGCCTGGGTGAACAACCATGCCAACGGGTTTGTTTATAACCATTAGATCATCATCTTCATAAACGATGTTTAGCGGAATAGCCTGCGGAATTATTTCGGACGACTCCGGCGAATTGGTATCGTAAACAACAATTTTATCTCCGGGGCGGGTATTGTAATTTTTCTTTGTAGGCTTATCGTTCACCAATACCATTTCATTTTCTATGGCCTGCTGAATTTTATTGCGGGTTGCACCTTCAATGCGCTGCATTAAAAACCTATCTATCCGAATGGCTTCCTGCCCTTTATCGATAACGATGACATGGCGCTCAAATAGCTCGTCTGAATCATTAATTTCTTCGTTTATTATTTCTTCGTTTTCCATATTTTTATTTAGACCACTGACGACAGACCACTGACGACAGACGACAGACCATGGGTTTCTGTAATTTCAATGTTCTTTTTAAAATTTAAAGTATTCCAATCCTAATTACCAATCCCTAATTCCTAATTACCAATCCCAATTAGAATGCCCAAATTCAACTAATCAGCCAATCAACTAACTTGCAAAGTAAAACATTTACAACTGTATGCAGAACGTAATATTTAAAGATTTGGGAATAAATGATTATAAAACTGCCTGGGATTATCAGGAAAACCTGTTGCAACAAAATGTATCTGTAAAAACCGCGATAAGAAATGATGCAGCCATGGCTCAAAAGCTGGATACAACCAATTATTTGCTATTCTGCGAACATGAGCCGGTTTATACCTTGGGCAAAAGTGGCAATATGAAAAATGTGCTGATGAGTGTTCAAGAACTGGAGGCAAATAATATTCAGTTTATTAAGACAAACAGAGGTGGGGATATTACTTTTCATGGGCCACAACAAATTGTTGGTTACCCAATTTTAGACCTTGAAAAATTTTACACAGATATTGGAAAATACCTGAGAAACCTAGAAGAGGTTATTATTTTAACCATTGCGGAATATGGTATAAAAGGAGAAAGAAGTGCAGGCGAAACAGGCGTGTGGATTGAGCCCAGAATAGCAGGTAGAGAAAGAAAGATCTGCGCAGTAGGTGTGCGCTGCAGCAGGTGGATAACCATGCATGGGTTTGCGCTTAACGTCAACACAGACCTTACTTATTTTGATAATATTATCCCCTGCGGTATTGAAAACAAACAGGTAACATCTGTTGAAAAAGAACTTGGTAAAAAAGTAGATTTTGAAGAAGTAAAAGAAAAGGTGAGGGAAAATTTTGAGAAGGTATTTGAATCTACGTTTTTATTTGAAGATGAAAACAATTTATAACTTTTTTACATTCTTTACTATCTGAAATTTATTGTTTTCAATAAGTCTTCCGTTTTCATATAGCTCAAAACGAAACCAGCCTGTATGAACAAAATTCACTTTTTCAATAATAAGATATTCCTCTTTCAATTTTGTAAGTTCAAACAGAAATTTCTCTGTTTCATCAAAAAATTTTACGCTGTACTTTTTTGTGTCTGTGTTTTTCAGGTGTATAATAATGTTGTTGTCTTTGGCGGAAAAAATAGTGCTGCTCGGGTACGTGATACCGGGCTTGCTTGGTGGATAAACTATGCCGGAATCTTTTTCTGAAAACAGCCACGGATATTTTTCTCCGGAAGCTGTTTCGCCAGTAAATAAATCTTTAACAGGCCGTGACGATGCTGTTATTAGATAGGAACCACCTTCAAAAGAAACGAAAACTCGATAGTACATTTTGTTGTAAGGGAAATTTACATCTGCAAAACCATTTTCCCTGCTTTGCGGGCTTAGCACGCTCCCAATGGTAGTATAATTTTTTAAGCTGTCGTACGAACGCTGAACATTAAGCGCCGTTATAGGTTTGTTGTAATCATTTACCCAGCTTACTATTATTTTATTATTTAGATTTTTTACCTGTATAAAAGGCAACGGTCGCTCCTGCGCAAATAATAAATTTGCAAAACAGATAAAAGAAAAAAGTACTAGAAACGGTTTATACATAGCTGGTTACAGAAATCTTGGCAAAGATATATTCTAAAGACTTTATGACGTTGTATGAAAGCGCAATTGCTGTTAAAGATCTTTAAAAAATTAGAGTTCCATGAGGCAACGATTTGTTTCCCTGAAGCCCCCCTGTATGAAGACAAACGATGGCACTTCCATTTTTAAAATAGCCATTTTTTATTTCCTGTGTTATTGCATACATCAATTTTGCGGTGTAAACAAAATCAGTCGGTATGCCTGTTTCCGTATAAAAAGAGTTCATAAATGAAATTAGGCCGGCAGTCTTTTTTGCATAGCCACCAAAATGATAATTGTTTAATATCTCAGGAAGGCTGTTTTCCGCCACACCTAAAAATTTTAATCTTTCTGGTATATCCAACATGTTTTTTATTACCGGAACGGCGACTATTTTTTGGTCGGGCTCTTTTTTTAACAGCAAACCGGCGAGAGTGGTGGCTGTTCCCGCGCAGGTACAAACATGAGAAAAATGCCTATCTTTTATTACATGCATTATTAAAGAAGCACCATTTGCTCCCGTTGCATTGTAGCCGCCTTCGGGCACAAAAGTAAAATCGCCAAGTGTTTTGTGTAACTGTAAAATCGTTGCTTCGTCATTGTCAATATTTTTATAAACAGTCCTTCCAATAAAATGTAGTGCCATACCAAGCTCTTTGCACCTTGTGAGTGTGTGCGAATAATGTAAAGGTTCTTCGCCCCTTACAATGCCTATACATTTGAGGCCTTTTAGTTTGCATAAAAAAGCGGTGGCTGCAAGGTGGTTAGAAAAAGCCCCGCCAAAGGTTAGAAGCGTTTTATGTGTTGAGTTTAGGCAATCTTCTACAAAATAATGAAGCTTGAATAACTTGTTGCCTGATACTTCCTCATGAATTTTATCGAACCTTGCCACTGTTAGTGTAATATCTTGAGCAATGCAGTCTTCATTTGTAATTTCATCAAAAGGTATGTTTCGCAGATCAATGGTCATCTTTAAAGGTGTTAGTTCGATGGGGTTATCCTCATTCTGTCAAATTCAATTCACCTATTTTTGTTATTAAAATTCTATCTTTTCATTGATTTGACTTTGTAAAATTAAGGTTACAAAAGTAGAAGCAAACTTAAAAACAGCTATTTAAAACACGAAGTATGAAACCAACTCTTTTAATTTTAGCAGCAGGTATGGCAAGCCGCTATGGTAGTATGAAACAAACGGAGGGCTTTGGCCCGGCTGGCGAAACAATAATGGACTATTCCATATACGACGCTATAAAAGCCGGTTTTGGTAAAGTAGTTTTTATTATAAGAAAAGATTTCGCCGATAATTTTAAAGAGGGCTTTGGTTCAAAATTTAAAGGAAAAATAGAAATTGATTATGTGTATCAGGAACTTGATTTATTTGTAGACCCTCAATTTTTGCCGGCTGACAGAACAAAACCCTGGGGAACCGGGCATGCACTATTGTGCGCAAAAGATGCTGTACGCGAACCATTTACTGTTATAAATGCAGATGATTTTTATGGAAAAGATGCATTTGAAAAAGCGGCCAATTTTCTTAATACCAAGTGCAATGAAACCACTGCAGCAATTATTGGTTATAAGCTGGCAAAAACGCTAAGCGAACATGGCATTGTAAGCCGAGGCGTTTGCGAAGTAGATGACGCAGGAAACCTTACTGCAATAAATGAAAGAATAAAAATATTTAGCAAAGATGGCAAGGTAGTATATGAAGAAAACCAGGCTTTAATTGAATTGCCGGATGATACAAATGTTTCGATGAATTTCTGGTGTTTCCATCCTGCTGTTTTCGATATTGCTGCAAATATGTTTAAAGAGTTTCCTGCAAAAAATCTCGAAAATTTGAAAGCAGAATTTTTTATACCGTATGTAGCAGCATACTTTTTAAACCACGGAAAAATAAACGTAATTCCTACAACTGCGCAATGGTTTGGCGTTACTTACAAAGAAGACGCAGAAGCGGTGAGAGCAAGTTTACATGCACTTATAAATGCAGGTGAATATCCAGACAGTTTGTGGCAATAAATTATATCGCAATCGGCTATTTTGTTTAATAACCGATAGTTTAAAAACTAGGGAAGTTCAACGTAAGCCCTTGCTTTAAAGAATTTAGCAATTGAATCCTTCACCCTTAATGTATCTGTTATCGGCTTTCTAAAAGGCATTCGCAATTTATAAGTCACCGAATCTTTTGTCGTGAGTACAACTTTGTTGCCATAGCTCTTTAATTTTGTAAAACCTTTTTCGGCAAAGGCAAAATTTGTAAACTCCTTTATTACAACATAAAATGTGTTAGTGTCAGCTTCCGGTGCCATCGCTGAAGGTTTCGTTACAGGAGTAGGGTTTACCCCTGTATCTATTTTGCTGGCTGGCAAAGTATCTACTACAGTATTTTGGGCAATTGCGCCTGTAGAGGATGAATTGCTTTTATTAAGAAGAAGGAATGCTGCTACCGAAATTATTCCGATTACCAATGCCAACAAGCCCCAAATCATAGGTTTGTTATAGCCGGTATTTTTTTCTTTTTGAGGTGTTGCAAATGAAACTTTTTCTTTTATTTTTTCAGTGATTAATTTGGGCATTTCTTCCGTGGTAACGTGTGAGCTTGTAGCCTGGGTAAATGCATAATTGCCTGCCTGTGTTTTTTGTAAAGTACCGAGGCCTTCAAATACCAAAGGTTTACCGATATTTAAAAACTGTTTGTTTAAGATGACGAACGATTCAAGATCGGAATACGCAAGTGGTTTTATTTTGCGGGTACATTCCATAATAAAAGCAACAAGCCCATCATCAACCGGGGCCTTAGGGTCATACACGAATTGTATGGTATCGGCAGGTAAAACAATGTCCTTATCACTGTCTTCGGGTATATCTATTTCAGTTATAATACTAAATACACCTATATCTTGTAATGTTACTTTTTTGTTGCTGTACAGGTATTGAACTATCAGTTGCTCCGTTTTCATCAATTCTTTTTATGCCATTTATGTAATTAATGCGACAAACCTACAAGTAAATAAGAATATAGCCAAGCAAACGAATGAATTGAATTAATTTTGAAGCATGTTAACAGACGACGAAACAAGGTTTATTCAATTTTGGGAAAAGAACAAAGATCTGCACAGTACTTTTAGCAGTAAGCTTTTACGTGGGTTGCCCATGGCCTGTATGTTTGGGTTGCCCATTCTTTTATTGATTGCCTGTGTTTATCTTTTTTTGCCTGAGTGGTACACTAAAATTTCTAAAACATCGCCACAAACATTTCTCGTAGTTACGTTGGCTGTGTTTATGGCAATCGTTTTTTATGCATTTACAAGAATGCATTTTAAGTGGGAAATGAATGAGCAACTATACAAAGAACTAAAATTTAAGGAGAAAAAATGGAACGCATGCAGCCTTTGAGACCTAAAAATACTCCTATTATTAAATAAATCGTATCAAATGAAAAAGTGGTTTTTTGTAAGTTCTATGCTGGTATTAAGTTTTTCTGCATGCAAGAAGGATAAGGGATGTACCTCTTTGGCGCCGACTACGGTAGCTTCTGCCATAGAGAGCGCCTATCTTCAAAATTATTTGGCTGCAAACAACATTACTGCAAGTGAAAAAAATGGAATGTATTACGTTATTGCTACGCAAGGCAGCGGCACGTCACCAAATCTTTGCTCAACTATTACGGTAGATTATGTTGGCAAATTTATTAACGAAACTGTCGATGGTGCTCAGTTTGATGCATCTCAACCCAACAAACCTCTTGTGGCAAGTCTAAATAATTTAATCGCAGGCTGGCAGGTCGTTCTGCCGCTTATAAAAGCAGGTGGTACTGTAACATTGTACATACCACCGTCTTTGGGGTATGGTGCCCAGGCTCAACCTGGTCTTCCTGCTAATTCTTATTTAAAGTTTGTTCTAACTGTAAAATCAGTAAACTAATTTTAAATACTTTCCCTAATTTACCCCGATAAAATATCGGGTTTTTTTATTTAAATTTATTGTTGTGAGTCACGAATCTATTTCTGTTTTTGATATGTTTAAAATTGGTGTGGGGCCAAGCAGCAGCCATACACTAGGCCCTTGGCGTGCAGCCCAACAATTCACAAAAAAACTAGAGGAAAAAAGTTTGTTAGACGATGTAGTTGGCATTGAAGTTTTGTTATATGGTTCTCTTGCAAAAACTGGTGTGGGCCATGGTACTGCTATTGCTGTGCAACTTGGGCTAAGTGGCGATGATCCTGTAACATTTGATGTAGAAAACATTGATGCGAAAATTGCGGATATCAACCGCATGCAAAAACTCCTGCTTGCAGGCCAGCACGAAATAGATTTTATTCCAGTAGAAGATATTGAATTTCTTTTTACAGAAACGCTCCCTTTTCACCCGAATGGATTAACCTTCCTTGTAAACTTAAAAGACGGTGATAATTTTGCTGAGACATACCACTCCATTGGTGGCGGTTTTGTGGTGCAGGAACAAAAAATAAATGAAAAACAGGCTGCCCTTTCATCTGCAGACGTTTCTCTTCCTTTTCCAGTAAATACGGCAGATGAATTGTTGCATTGGTGCCGCAAAACTGGTATGGCCATACATGAAGTTGTAATGGAAAACGAACTGGCATGGAGGAGTGAAATAGAAACAAAAAATGGGCTACTGGAAATTTGGCGGGTAATGAAAGAGTGTATGTACAGGGGTTGCCACACAAAAGGTTATTTGCCTGGCGGGCTCAACGTAAAGCGTCGTGCATTTGATGCAAACCAACGGCTGTTGCAAAACAACCCTTACAACAATTACGATGAATGGCTCGCCGTGATTTTAGAAGGTGGCCACCGATTTAATTACATACTTGATTGGGTCAGTTGCTTTGCATTATCGGTGAATGAAGAAAACGCCTCCTTCGGTAGGGTAGTAACTGCACCTACAAATGGCGCAGCGGGGGTTATACCGGCCGTACTGCAATATTTTATTATTTTTTGTGAGGGAAATAACGATGATAAAATCATAAAATTTTTATTAACTGCTTCAGAGATTGGCAGCATATTTAAAAAAGGTGCAACCATTTCTGCCGCAATGGGTGGTTGCCAGGCAGAGATTGGCGTGAGCAGTGCAATGGCCGCTGCAGCCCTTACCGAAAGCCTCGGCGGTACACAAAGGCAGGTCTTAATGGCTGCAGAAATTGCCATGGAGCATCACCTCGGCATGACATGCGATCCTATCGGGGGGCTGGTACAAATACCATGCATTGAGCGCAACACGATGGGTGCCATAAAAGCGATAACTGCCTGCCAGCTTGCGTTACAAAGCACGCCAGATTTTGCAAAAGTGAGTTTAGATGCTGTAATAAAAACGATGTGGGATACCGCTTTAGATATGAACAGCAAGTACAAAGAAACCGCAGATGGTGCCTTAGCAGTTAATATTCCAATAAGTTTGAGTGAATGCTGAAGGGAGTATCAAGATATAAGTATCAAGATGCAAGTATCAAGATGCAAGTATCAAGATACAAGTATCAAGTATCTAGATGTGAGTATCAAGACGAAAGCATCAAGTATCAAGATATGAGTATCAAGACGAAAGTATCAAGTATCAAGATATAGGTATTAGGACGATAGTAAAGACCCAGTCCCCAATCTTGTGTCTCGTGTCTAACATCTAATATCTATTTACAGCCCGTAATTCCTCTTCAAATCCCGATCATTCTCCCTCGTTTTTATCGTCTCTCTTTTATCAAAATGTTTTTTGCCTTTGCCAAGCCCAATATCCATTTTAGCAAGACCTTTTTCATTTATAAAAATCTTAAGTGGAATGATGCTGTAACCTTTCTCTTTGCTTTTTTCTTCCAGTTTTTTTAATTCCTTTCTATTGAGGAGCAGTTTTCTCTCCTGTAAAGGTTCGTGGTTGGCGTAAGTACCAAAAGCGTATTCAGAAATGTGCAGACTTTTTACATATAATTCTCCTCTGTCAAAAATACAATAGCTGTCGTTAAAACTTGCCTTCCCTGTTCTTAAGGATTTTATTTCGGTACCCTGCAGTACAATTCCTGCGGTGTATGTTGCTTCAAAAAAATATTCGTAGTATGCCTTTTTATTATTCAATTCCAACTTTTCTGTTTTGCCAAAGATAAAAAACTAACCCGAACTCGTTGGTAACATTTTGTTACGAAACATTTTCTTTCAATACTTTTATAGCATGAACGAAACTATCACCGGCAAGAACATATTTGTAAAAATGCATCCCTTGCAGCGCATTGGGTTCAGCTTTATTTTTGCATTGCTCATTTTTTTTCTTGTAAAAAACAACGATTTAGGCATGCTGTTCACTATTGTAACGACATGGTGTGTATTTGCATTTAGCTACATTATCACATCGTGGCTGGTAATGTTTAGCAGACGTATAGCCGAAATAAAAAAAATGGCACAGAAGGACGATGGCAGTGCTGTGTTTGTAATTGTGTTCACCATCATAGCATCTTTTGCCGCTATGGTAACGGTTCTCATGTTGGTTATCACATCTAAAACTGACGATAAAAACGAAATACTCAGGGTGATTGTTTCCTTTAGTTCGGTGATGTTATCGTGGTTTTTGGTACATACTATTTTTGCTTTTCACTATGCACATTTGTTTTACGATACAGATGGAGCCAACAATGACAATTTAAAAAAAGGGCTTGATTTTCCAAACGAAGACGACCCCGACTACCTGGACTTTGCCTATTTTTCATTTGTAGTAGGCATGACGTTTCAGGTATCTGATGTGCAGGTAACAGACAAACAAATGCGCCGGCTGGTTTTATTGCATGGTATGTTAGCTTTTATATTAAACACTTTTGTTGTAGCCCTAACCATTAATTTTATTGCGGGGTTAAGTAAGTAGGGGAAGGCTTTGGGGCTGTTGGGGTTGGAGGCTTTGAGGAGCATTTGTCTGCTGTGCGCCTGCAATCTTTTGTTTGTTCCTCACAAAAGGCTTTCCGGCTAAGCAGCGCAGTCCTTTGTCGGATTAATATCTGTTTAGCTTTTATCGGTCAGGAGATATTAGCGAACGTTGCATGAGTCATCAACGGCGGGAGATTGTTTCTTTATTTTTTTACCAATCTTTACAGTCTGTACATTTTATAATTTCGCATACTGAAACCTACACCTGTTTGAACACAAGAACAATTTTACTTACTGCCCTTTTACTTATTACGACGCATTATGCCGTCGCGCAAGATAGCGCGGCTATTAGCTTTAGCGGTTACACTGAGCTGTATTATAGTTTTGATTTTGATAACCCTACTACAAAGGAAAAGCCGTTTTTTATATACAACCACAAAAAGCACAACGAAGTAAACCTAAACCTTGCCTATGCAAAAGTGAATTATGCCGTTACAAACGTGAGGGCCAATATAGCGCTAATGGCGGGAAACTATGCGCAATACAACCTTGCTGCAGAGCCTGAACTGCTGCGGTTTGTATACGAGGCAAATATTGGTGTAAAGCTTTCGAAAAAACGCAATCTGTGGTTAGATGCGGGCATTATGCCATCGCACATTGGGTTTGAAAGTGCTGTGGGCGCAGATTGCTGGACGGCGAGCCGCAGCATGCTGGCCGAGAACTCGCCTTATTTTGAGACGGGCGTTAAGTTGACCTCTACCAACAAAAAGGAAAATTTCTTTATATCGTTTCTGTTTTTAAACGGCTGGCAGCGCATACAAAAACCTGCGGGCATTAATAAGCCATCTTTTGGGCTTCAACTTAATTATAAGCCAAAAGAAAACCTCATATTGAACTACAGCAACTTTATAGGAACGGATAAACCGGATTCCCTTAATGCTTTAAGAACGTACCACAATTTCTACGCTATTTACCAAGTAAATAAGGCCTGGGGCATTACAACAGGATTTGATATTGGGAGTGATAAAAATGCAAATGACCAATATGCTGTATGGTACTCGCCGGTATTAATTGTGCGGCGTACCCTTAACAGCCGCTCGTACATAAATGTACGGGGAGAATATTTTTGTGACAGCAAGCAAGTGTTGTTGCAAACAAATACTACAAACGGTTTTAACAATCTTGGGCTATCTGTAAACTACGATTATGCTGTTGCAAAAAATGCGCTTGTGAGAGTAGAAGGGAAGGGATATTTTTCAAAAGATAAAATTTGCAAAGAGCTCAAAGAAAATAACAATTACGCTGTTTTGCTTGTGTTGAGTGTACGGTTATAGGCAGGTAAAAAATGCACTTGCAAAAGGAACTTACTTTTCTACTCCGCACCAACGTTTTCCAATGAGTGAGTTTTGTTAGAGGTTATGTAAATTGTTTTACGCAGGGTTCGGAAACTGGCTATGCATTACTGCGATGGTGTAGAATCAAAAGCAGCTGGTTGCAAAGCTAGCGTCGGCGAAGATTTTGTAGCATCCCAACGCACGCGGAGAACATAATTTTTTATTGAAGCTAGTTGTCTTTGTAATGTATTTGTTTTCTGCTGCAAAAAGTTTTTTTTTAAAATAGAACTTTCTTTATTTCTTCCTAAATATCATAGTTAAAATTCTTGGAATTGTAGTTTTGTCATTATCATCAAAATACTCGTTGATATCAATTAGCTCAAATTTATTCTTTCTCGCTGCACTTATAAAGTCTGAAATGTTGTGATTAAAACAAGTTACTATTTGAAGACCATCTTCATTTTCAAACCTTGCTTTTGAACCGTTGTATTGTTTAAACGGATGTAATTCGCCTATGTAAAGTATTCCATGAGTATTTATAACTTTGCTTAGTTGTTGGAATACTAAATCTAAGTTTTCAATATGTTCCAACACAAGGCTAAAAGTTGCTAAGTCAAAGTTATTATTGTCCGTAAAGCTCCATTCTTTGTTGATGTCAGCCTGAACAAATTTTACATTTTTAGCACTAATTTTTTGTTTAGCCTTTGTTAGCATTTCTTTTGATAAGTCGACAGCTAAAATGTTGTCAGCAATAGAAGCTAACCATTCTGTATTTTTTCCTGTTCCACAGCCTATTTCCAAGCAATTACCAAAATTTTGATCTTTTAAATTTTGTCTAAGTGAAATTGCTTCCAAATCTCTGGTTCTATTTTCATTTGTGTCATATTGTTCTGACCAAATGTTATATGCTTCTTTTACATTCATTTTTATAAAGTTATTTTGTGTAGCTGTCGGCGGTGTGTAGCTTTTGTATGAGGCCTAGCGCAACGGCACACTTTTATACAAACCACAACCGCAACGGCAGTGAAACTTTCGCAAAAGGAAGGCAATAACGCCGCTGGTTAAAAACCAAGCGACGGCGACGATATTGGCATATACCAACGACGGCGGAATTACTAAATAATTAATGTACAATAATACGTTTCAGTAATTTGGTATCACCATTAGTAATAGAAACTAAATATATTCCTGATTGAGCTGTATTTAAATTAATACGCTGTTGAAAGTTACCAGTATTAGAAAATTCATTAGCATAAATTCGTCTTCCTATCATATCATATACAACAATTGAAACATTATCTCTATTGGTGTTGGAAAATTTAACGGTAAAATTACCATTGTTTGGGTTAGGATATATTCTTATCTCTGGTATATTTTCTTCAGGCAATCTACTGATTTCGAATTGAGCGGTAGATTCACATCCATCAAAATCTACGACTGTTACTTTCTTCACATTTCCCGCTGTATCAATTGAAATATTATATGGTTTTACGCCTCCTGTTACAATAAGTTCCTTATTTATCATTTTGATAGTCAGGGTATCTAATAAGCAGCAAACGTTTAGATTGCCAACGCTCGCAGGCGCACCATTTGGATAATACCGCTGTATGATGGATCGGAGAAGGGCTTTCCGATTCTGGGCTTCGATTGCATTGTAAGTCAATGACTTGAGGTAATGCCATCCTACTCCGTAATTTGGGTCTTCTGTTGGGCCATCAATATAAAGATTTGGATATACAGACAAGGCGTAAGAGACGAACGCTGTGTTGTCTTGTGGAATGAGGGTTAAATAATCTTGTAATCTATTGTAAATTTTAAGAGAAGGGTTAATACCCATTTGAGACATTGAGTTTTGTAGCGCAATGGAATCTTGTGGAAGAATACCAAAAACGTGAAATAAGGGACGTAAATCTGCTTGTGCAGCGACAGCCATTCTGAGTATCCTGCTATCAATACCTTGGTCATTGGTGCCATGGTTAATCCCATTCTCAAAATCGATAGATTCCTGTTTCCAGAAATTTCGGAGTGGACACCAGCCCAGTATATTTACTATCTCAAAATAGTGTCCGTAGCCCCTGTGCTGATACCGCACCTCGTCTTTTTCCGTATTTGAAATATTTCTTGCTGAACCAAATGTGTTGGAAACCATTCTATGAATAGCGGTTTTATCAATATCAAATGTATTTGGAACGAAGCTGTATTTTACTGCTTGATTCAAGTTTACTTTTAAGCCATAATTCGTTGCCATGATGTATGGGAAATTGACTATAGCCTCCACTTCGCCAGGGAATTTAGATATCGCTAAGGCATGTCCCGTTTCATGAAAGTTTACCTCATCATCAGGTCCTGGTCCGTTAATAAAGTAAGCAGGTCCAGGTACATTGGTATAGTTTAATGGTGTGTTAGACGCCGGATAACCGGGGAAGTAAGCTGCCCCCCTGGTGTCTAAATCCGCAATCATATACATATTGTGTTTGTCAGGAATGATTTGTCTTGCTAAAATGGAATTCATACCTCTTACCGCAGTCTCCCAGTTCTTCAAGGTTTGCTCTAGATTGTATTGTCCAGGTACAATCGAATGTTTGGGAATAGTGTACATCACATTGTCTGTTTCAAAAACAGCCCAAGGTCCGGGCTTGTTTAGTTCTGCGGTGAAATCAGGGGTTTTATAAAATGATTTTAACGAAAAAAACGGAGCTTCTACCCCATTATTCAAACTAATTTTGACAATACTATCGTCTGCACCATATGGAACAAGGATAGAAATAGCACCTCCCAATGGATTGAAAACCTTTATTGTTGTGGAGTCAATAAGAAACTTCTTTGATATCCTGTCCAAGCGAAAGAATTTGCGTCTGTTTTTCAAATCCCAATCATGTGAACCCACTCGTATATAATAGTCATGTCCTACAAGACTATCGGGTACTGTAACGCTTACTACACTTCCAGGAGCTAAATACAAGCCTGTTGGTCGAAGGGCGTGATTCATTCCTTCAGATTGGATGTCATAGTATGGATTCACTCCATCTGGATCTGCAAAATTTGCACGTATAAGTACCGATTTGCTCAGGCTTGAATCTACAGGCGGGTTAACATATACAGGAAAATTGTAACACGAATTGAACTTCCAGCCATTAATATGCTGAGGATAATCTGCGTAAACTTTTGGGGTAAATACAGCATCAAATATTCCTTGTTGGAGCGCAATCATGGCTCGTTCTACTTCTAATCCAGGATCAGCTAAAGGATCTTTTAAAAAACCGCCCTGCGTATTGGGAGTTGTAAAAAGCACGCCAACTTTTAAATCATAATCTGCAACTACACTTTTACCAAGCAATATAATGGGCGCATTTTCGGCCAGACATTTCGGGAATTGAACAAATACATTTCTAATCATCGTCAGTTTATTACTGCTAAGCGGGGTCGTACCGTTGATGTGTCCTCTTAAATCATTTAGTCCATCAAGCACCATATTACATGGACTTGGACAATGAGCAATTACAGAGGCATAACTCTTAATATCATCGGAACCACTAGAAGTAAACATTTCGTTCACGTAAAGCTTATATCCGTTGGGCGCTATAATGCCGTCCCCGTAGGTGTCGTATATCTTAAAAAAAAGCAACCATTTGCAAGAACACAGATGCTGTCTGAGTACCTGGTGTTGTTTCCATAAACACCTCCTTGACCACCTTGCATAATGACCGCACCTGTAAAATCGGTCAAGGTCCAATAAGTTTCATTACCATAAGCATCGGTGATAATTTCTACTCTTATTTCAACTTTGTTCGTAGCACATTGCCCAAAGCCAGAGGCTGAGAGAAGCGTGAGAAGGAAACATAATAATTGCAATTTTTTCATTGTATTTTTTTGTGTTAAATGTTAAAGTTGTTGCTCTAAGTAAAGTCTTTTACCCCGTAGTTTATCAGAGAGGTGAAAATTTATTTTTAATGTTTTTCTGTTAGACAACGCTCTTTTGGTCTTTTGTTATTCCCTAATGAAAAAGCCTCTACGCCGCTTCTGTTAACTTTCTACCTGTGGCGATGCCTTCAACAAAAGTGGACGGAAATGCAGCGTTTGGCGACGTTTTAGGGTTTTTGTTTGATTGACAAAACTATGTTGAAAATGAATATTATTAAGTGGTCACATAGTTGGGTGGGTTTATGTAAACGAAAATCTTAATCAAAAAAGCCAATAACCTTGCTGCGTTTAATTTTTTACATTACAATATAGAACACAATTATACAATAATATATTTTACTAACATAACTTATGCGGTTTTGGCTTTTAGAGATGCCCATTAGTTGAACCCTCCAAGGCATTGTATATGCCGCCTAGGGTTTCTGCAAATGTATTTCTGCCGGCGTTTCGTTGTTTAACTTTGTCTTTTGTATTTTTATTTTCTTCCGTTAAACAAGATCAATCTTAAACCTTCAACGTGTCAGATAAAAAAACTGTTCACCGTGTTTTAAGCGATCTGGTAACAGCCAGCCTAAACACACTAAAAAATAGTTTGCACGATTTAGAAATAAGCGCCGCAAACGAAACCAAAAGTACAGCAGGCGATAAATATGAAACTGCACTTGCCATGTTGCAGGCAGAGCAGGTGATAGTGAGCAATCAAATACAGCAAACCAAGGAGCAACTCATACTCATTAAAACCTTGGATTCTCATCTAAATACCAGTAATGTCGTTATAGGTAGCCTTATAGAAACCGAATCATCTTATTTTTATATCAGCACAGCCGTTGGTAAGTTTATGGTGCTAAAAAACAAACCTGTTTTTGCCATTTCGGAATTATCACCTCTTGGCAAAATTTTAAAGGGTTGTAAACAACATGATACGATCATTTTAAATAATTTTAACCATCATATAATTGAAGTGTTATAAATCGGCTTTATAAGAACAAAAAATGAAGATCACAATGACTTTAACCAACGGAAATTTTTCTATTGACATGCGGGAACTTTTTGATGATGTGGCCGCAATAATTGTCGTATTTCAGGGCAAAGATCATGTGTTTGAATACTGCAATAAAATTTACTATAAAATTATTAGGAGCAATACAGATATTATTGGGCTATCGGTAAAAGAAGCATTACCGGAACTAAACGGACAAGGCATATATGAACTTTTAGACAATGTGTATGCAACTGGAAACCTTGTTGAAATTGCTGAGATGGTTGTTGATATTGATGTTGAAGGAAATGGTATATTAACAGAAATGTTTTTTAACCTGCTTTGCAAACCTTTAAAAAATGACAAGAATGAAACGACAGGCATTTTTGTGCATGCTGTAGATGTTACTGAACTTGTAAAAACAAGAAAGAATGCACAGGAAAACTCTGACAAATTCAGAGATCTGATAATGACCGCTCCCATAGCCACTTCTATGTACACCGGCAGTGAGCTTACCATTGAGATTGCGAATGATAAGATGATATCTGTAATGGGAAAGAATAAATCCATTGTAGGTAAGAAACTGGTAGATGCACTTCCTGAACTGATAGGGCAACCATTTTTAGAAATATTAAACAAGGTTTACGAAACAGGACAGCCATACCACGCAAAAGAGCAAAAGGCTTTGCTTGAAATAAACAATGAGCTCTTAATATTTTGGTTTGACCTTGATTACAATCCGCTGTTTAATAAAGAGGGACAGGTGTACGGCATCTTAAATATGGCAGTAGATGTTACCCATCAGTTTAAGGCAAAGCAAAAACTTGCACAGGCGGAAGAAAAGCTAAGAAGTGCTATTGAAGGGGCAAATCTTGGTACATGGGAGTATAACATTGTGACAGGAAAAATTGAAATGAACCAGCAGCTAATGGATTGGCGTGGCATAAAATCAACAGAACATCTCACGCTAAAAGACACACTTGATACAACAGTGAATGCTGAAAAAGTAAAGCCCGTACTTGAAAACGCTTTCGCATCAAACCATGATACGAGTGTAGATATGGAATACGATATCGTGAACCCAGAAACGCTAGAAACAAAACGTTTTCGATCTGTTGGAAGAACATTTTTAGATGAAGAGAACAGGCCGGTATTGATGGCAGGCATAACGTATGATATTACGCTGCAGCGATACACAGAAAATTTAATGCAGGAAAAAATAAAAAGCAAAACATTAGAACTCGAAGATGCAAACAACTATTTGCTGCAACTAAATGCAAATCTTGAGCAGTTTGTTTATGTTGCAAGTCACGATTTACAAGAGCCGTTGCGTAAAATAAATATCTTTTCAGGCATGTTGCAAAACAGAAGTGAAAAACTGGATGAAGAGAGCAAAGTGTACGTCAATAAAATTGAAAAGGCTTCTAAGCGAATGTCACTGTTGATAAATGACCTGCTGGAATTTTCCAGAATAAGTTCTAAAGATCGGGTTTTTATACCAACAGATTTAAATAAAATAATCGGAGATATTGTAATAGATTATGAGTTACTCATTAATCAAAAATCTGCTGAAATAAATGTAGAATCTTTACCGATAATAGAGGCGATTCCCCTGCAGATGAACCAGCTTTTTTATAACATAATTGGTAATGCCTTAAAATTCACCAAAGAAACGGGAACTGTAAGGGTAAATATTTTCTGCACAATGCCAGCCAAAGAAGAAATTGCAGCAATGCGTTTACACGAAAATATGTCTTACTGTAAAATTTCGATAGAAGATAACGGTATTGGTTTTGATCAAAAATATGAGCACCAGATTTTTGAAATATTTCAACGGCTGCATGGCAGGCAGGAATATGCAGGCACAGGTATTGGATTATCGTTGGCCAAAAAAATTACTGATAATCACGGCGGCGTGATAGCAGCACAGGCGAAAGAAAACATGGGCGCAATTTTTAATATTTACCTTCCAGTGAGAAGAGATTAGAGAAATAAAACCTGCCTAAATAAAAATAAAAAAAATAAAAAACTAACTTGTTTTTAAAATTTGAAACCTTACTTTTGCTGCGGAGAGCTGGCAGAGTGGTCGATTGCGGCAGTCTTGAAAACTGTTGACTGTTACAGGTCCTGGGGTTCGAATCCCTAGCTCTCCGCTACATAGCTAATCAAAATAAAAAGTCCTTGCAAACTCAATGTTTGCAAGGATTTTTTATTTTGGGTACATTCAAATCCTTTAAATAGTGCCACATAAGAAGGTCTCAAGCGAGACCCTTTTTTAATTCTCTTTTTAGGTCCCGGTAAACTTCTAAAACCCTTTACAGTATTGGGCAATTGAAACGAAAAGGAAACTCGGCAGAAAATTTTAATATAATAAACAAAGCAGCATTGGGCTTGTTGGATAACCAACAATCAATAAAAGCTTATAAACCTATGAAATATCCATGAGTAATTATTACTCTCAAACCGAGTGTGATTAAATTTTAGATATTCATTTTCAATATGTTATAAAATTCAAACACATGAAAGGAATAAAAGCCGCTTTTGACGAGGAATAGAGAGAATTAATTTTGAAAGGTTAAAAAGGTTTTCCCTGATACAGTTGGTATTACCAGTGACATTTTTGTAGAATTACTCGGTTGTAGCTATAGCTTTTTTTGCCAGTAGTAATATTGACTAACTTTTAGTTGATGATTAGTACAATAATCAACTACCGTTTGTCCGTTTTGCTTGCAGGCTGCAATAGGTGCCTCTATTATTTGAGGCGTGCTTGGTTCTTTTATTTCCATTAAAGCAGAGATCTGGTGCTATATTTTTTAAATCAATATGGGGTTGGTGTAAGGGACACGGAGCAATAAGGAAGCGCAGAATATGCTAACCTCGGAGTCCTTGGCATGAATGGACAATGGGGGAGAGTAATACAACCAATTATAAAGGCTGCCTAACGTAACTGCGACAATTTTAAATGCACCCTACTTTTTTGTTTAATGCTAAATTGCCTTAAAGCATTAAATTTGACATTTATCAAATAAAATTTAAATGAATGAGGATACAAAGACTTAATATGGATAATACTTGGTTGCTGGAAATGGAAGGACTACGGTTGCTAATTGATCCCTGGCTAGAAGGTGAGGAAGTAGATTATTTTAGCTGGTTCAATACACAATGGCATAGAACAAAGCCGTTGAGCTACGATAAGTTGCCTGTGTATGATGTGGTGCTTATTACTCAAAAATATCCCGATCATTTTCATCCGCAAACACTATTAAGGCTACAGCCCAAAAAAATTATTGCTCCAATTTCAATTAAAAAAAAGTTGATGGCTTTGCTGCCAAATGCGACTGTGATAGGAATGAATAAAGAGCTTTCTTCTATAACACTAAATGCAGTAGAAATTACTTGGTATCCTACTTCTAGAAAAATAGACCCTATTTACGATGCGTTTTTAATACAGGATAAAAAAGAAGCTGTTTTTCTGGCTACGCATGGCTATTATATTGGCAAGCAAACAATACAAATAACAAAACCTTTAAAGCTTTTAATAAGCCCATTTAATCATTTCAAATTGCCTATTTATTTGGGTGGTGTTGTTTCGCCAGGCATTGAAGGCTTGAAGCATCTTACCGAAAATTTAAAACCAGCGCATATCATTGCTACGCATGATGAAGACAAGCATGCAAAGGGATTGGTAATAAAGATGGCCAAAATAGAAAGGGCATTAACCCAAGATTTAGCTGAATTTCCCCTATTTAAAAATAAAATTTTAGAACTAAACCATTACACATCTGTAGAATTATGAGTACACATAAAAAGCCAATTTTAGAAATACTATTTATTTATTTTATAATAGGAGTTAGTGGATATTTATCTTACACTTTTATTAATTTAAAGAGCGATATACTTCGATTTTTTGTAGCAGATTTAGTAATGACGGTAGTTACTTTTTCTTTTTCATTGTACAAAAAAAACAGCAGCGTATATGACGCATACTGGACGGTAATTCCATTTTACTTTGTTGTAGTTTGGTTTGTAAATACATATCAGAGTTGGACTGGTGCTCATTATATTACTGCGTTCACCGTTAGTTTTTGGTCATGGCGTTTAACGCACAACTGGTACAGAAGCTGGCATGGTTGGATGCATGAAGATTGGCGCTATATAAATTTTAGAAAGCAGTTTGGCAAAAATTTTCAGCCCATCAATTTTTTAGCTATTCATCTCTATCCCACTTTGATTGTTTTTTTAAGTATTAGTTCACTGTTTTACCTTTTTGATGGCAATAGTAAAGCATTAAATGAGTGGATTATTGCAGGAAATATAATTTCTCTTGCAGGCGTTTTATTTCAGTTATTTGCTGATAATACTTTGTATAAAAGCAGGTTTAACACTAGCGGAACAGATAAAAAATGCATCCGTAAGGGTATGTGGGGCTACACACGAAATCCAAATTACTTGGGAGAGATGTTATTTTGGATTGGGATGGCTATAGTAGGCGTTGGTGTAGTAGCACCACTTTGGACTGCCTTAGGTGCTGTAGGTATGGTGCTGATGTTTCTGTTTGCATCTATACCAATGAAAGAGAAAAGACTCATGGAAAGAAGAACCGATTTTAAGCAATATAAAGCAGAAGTGCCAATGCTAATTCCGATGTTGAGAAGAAAATAAAAGCGATTCTTTTCGTTTAGATTATGATGTGCGGGATAATTTCAAAACACCGCAATAGCAAATTTACCATACTGCATGTTTATCTAGAATATTAGACTGTATAAAAGGTGAAATTAATACCTTCTGGGGACTCAATTATAGTCTATTTAGGTACTAAATAGAATAAAAAAAAGGGAAAGTTTATTTCTTAAACCTTCCCTTTTTTTAAAGACTTTTATTTCTTATGATGAAATGAATATGCAAGACCCGTTGTGATAAAAACACCTCCTGTCTTACTTTCACCATTTGCTTGAGTATCCTCTTGTATGTTTGTAAATCCGTATGCGCCTCTTACGTCTAACAGCACTTTTATTGCTTTCGACAGTGGGTACGTCAATCCGCCTCCACCGGTAATACCGACGTTTATACTATTAATATCATTCTTTACATTAGTAGTGGCATTAAAAGATATACCTGGCAATGGCTGCCCCATAAATGAAAGTGGTTTAGTACCGGCTTTATCAAAATATAGTTGGCTACTGCCTTCGGTTATTTGTTTTGCAGATAACAATATGCCTATGTAAGGTCCTAGGTTTGCATAGTATTTTAATTTTCCGCCCCATTCTAGCTTTGCCATAACTGGAATTTCCAAGTAATTTAAAATAGCTTCATTATCAAAATTTGCATAGAGCTGGGTTCCCGGCGGTATCAATTGCAATAATTCTGGTGGGAGCGATGTTAGTGGTTGAGAACCATTTCTTTTCCCACCCTGGCTTGCGTAAGCAGCTACTACTTTAATGGAGAAGTTTTTTATAACTCCAAAGTCCGCAAAAACTCCATACGTGGCACCAAGCCTAGATTTGTAATCCTGACTTATGATATTATCGCCAGTACTTTTTAATTGTGGTACACTTAATCCACCTATTACACCAACATCAATTTTTTGTGCAGATACCTGCTCAAAACTTAAAACACTAAAGCTAACAAATAAGAAACCCGAAATTAGTTTAATCATAAAATATATTTTTTTGCGCAATTTAGTGCGAAGTTTTGACTAATTTATTTTATTTTTGACTTTTTTTTTATTGTTTTGTGGAAAGATTTATGTATCTGATGATTATTATTTGATTCGTTTTGATATAAAGACGCTGATAACGCTAAATTTAAAGACTGCAATCTTGAATTTCCTATTAATAGCGTTCAGAAATCAAATATTGTGATTGGTGAGTTTAATACTTGTCTTGAAATGTTTTATAATTTAAACGGATATTGTTTTAACTTTCTTAAATTTGTGAAAACTCTGTTTATTTTCTAATCTAAGTCCTTTTTTTAATTACTATCAAACTAAATTACTCCATTGAAATCAATTATTTATTACCTTTTTTTCTTTTTCATGCTTCATGCTTCTACTTTATATGCCCAAAAAGATTGGGCAATTAGTAAAGACAAAGGCAACATTAAAGTCTATACCAAAAGTGGGGTAAACAGTAAATTTAAATCTGTAAAAGTAACCTGCACTACGCCCGGGACAATTGACCAGCTAATTGCTACTTTCAAAAATGTAGAAGCAAATATGTTCTGGGTTTATTCCTGTAAAAAAAGTTATATGATAAAAACGGTTGATGCAGATAATATCATTTACTATGTAGAATCTGGTGCACCATGGCCGGTAAGCAACAGGGATGTAATAGTAAATATGAACTTTAAAAAAAGTGCCGACAATAAAAATCTGACCGTAACCACCTCCGATAACAAAACTATTTTGCAACCAAAAAAAGGAATTGTAAGGGTGTCTAGTTTAAGTGCTAATTGGCATATTGCAGCACTAGATGATAAAAATATAATGATAACCTATTACCTTGACGTAAATCCGGGAGGATCGGTACCTGCATGGGCTTACAACTTATTTATTGCAGATGGCCCTTACAGCACATTTGATAAACTGACTAGTTTGCTAAAGAATAAATAACAACTATTGAATTAAAAACCGGTTATCAGATTTTCTTTGTCCCATGTTAACTTACCAGCCAATGTGGTAATGCTAAACTTAAAAGGCAGATTAGGCGTTACACCGATAAAAGCGGTACTATCAAGATGTTCTGAAATGGCAGTACTTGCGTTTTATGCATTAGGCTAATTTACCAACCCTATCGCAGTCAATGACTCTAATGGAATCTCTAAAAAGCCCTTTATTTTTTCTGTAATTTTTAAGTGGTATTTTTTTTGATATTTTAAGTTTTGCTTTTTACGCTGCTATTCTATTTTTTAGTGTTTTTTCACTCATTTTTTGGCGTTGAGATTTAGCAGATTTTACAAGAAACTATATTTTACCTCTAACAAAGTAAGCCCTTTTGCTGGTGTTGAAAAATCGGTTTGAGCGGGGTTTTTGCTTTCGGCAATTTGCTTAAATTGCTGTAAACTTATTTTTTGTGTTCCAACTTGCAACATGGTGCCCACTAGCCCTCGTACCATGCCCCTCAAAAACCTGTTGCCTGTAACTTTATACTTTATACAATCGCCACTTTGAAACCAGCTGCTTTGCATGAGTTTACATATATGAGTGTACACTTGCGTATTTTTTTTTGCAAAACTTTCAAAATTTTGGGTGTTTAAAAGAAACTGGGCGGCTTGTTGCATCAAAGTAATATCTAACGGATAAGGAAAAAAATAAGCTGTACTTAGTACAAAAGGATTTTTGGATTGATAGAGACTATAAAGGTACGTTCTACTAGTAGCATCAAACCTACAATGGGCATCATCTTTCACAAGAAAAATATTCCTTATCACAATATCCTCGGGCAGTATGGCATTGAGGTGATAAATGCTTTTACTATGAATGTCTAAAGCTGTATCTACATGAAAAAAATTTTGAAAGGCGTGCACACCTGCATCTGTGCGAGAAGAACCTGTTAATGCAAGTGAAGTTCTAAAGTAAGTATGCAAGGCTTTTTCTACTTCGGCCTGTATAGTATTTGCATTTTGCTGGATTTGGAAACCAGCATAGGCAGTTCCTTTGTAAGCTACTTCTAAAAAATACCTTGCCATAGATTTAATTTCGTATCATAGCTTTAAAGCGCGTGATATAATACTGATCGGAAAGTTGGCTTTGCAGTAACCCGAAGTTTTGTGTATCGTAAATATGTGGATACGAAGCATCGAAAAAATTGTATTTACCTGCATCGTTAAGGAACAGCAAGCTTAGGTTTTTTATCTGCTCTACTGAGTAGCAAGTTGACTTAAAAGCCTTTTTTGCGGCACCTACCATGGCATCGTCAGAACTGGAAGATGCCATTTTCTTACGCACCTTCAAAAAATCACCTTCAGTGGCGGTTGCCTTGCAATCTGAATTAAAATTTAGAATCGGCTTGCTTTCATTTACTGCCGAAGTTACCACTGCTCTAGTTACAGCTTGTTTCACTTCTTTGTCTCCAATAGTTTGCACAAGTGTTTCGGCGGCTCCATTTTTTGCATTTGGGTTTTCCAAATCTATATCCAAGAACTTTTTAGGCTTAGTTTCTTTGTTGACTACCTCCGTTTCCATTGCCGGTTTAACAGCTTCGGGCGTTTTAACTGCTTTTGAAACAGGTATAAATATGTTGATGGTATCTGAAGAACCGGCGGAACGGTCAATATATGTATAAGAATTACCGTCTTCATCTGTTGCGCTGCTAAGCTTTTTAATGGTATTTTTAACCATAACAGGTGCCTGCTTTTCTTCTATGGCCGTTACAAGTTCCTTTTTTGACTCCTCAACAACGGCGACTTTGTCTACCTTTTTATTTTTACGTGAAGCAAGTTCTGTGTTTGCGGCACCTGCCAGTGTATTAGTAAATACGTCACCAACTACTTCTCCGGAAAGTTTTTCAGTACCACCACCATTATTGTTCATAACAACCGCCATCGTTTGTAAATTATAAAGCCCCCATCCTTTGTCACCAAAATTTTTGAGCAAATAACCTGCATCTGCATTTGTTATACCGAGTGGCATGGTTTGTTGTGGCCATTGGTCTTTAGGGAAACCTACCGTTACTGTATAATTGCCCGTAGTAAGTTTTGGAATAACAACATAGCCAGATGCAGACGAGCTCATAACCTTATCGTTCACCTTTATATAAAAAGGCTGCTTATTATCGGTTTGGATATACACAAAGTAATACTGTTGTGCCTGAGATACTGATGAGAGCAACAGCATTGTTATAAGATGTACTACTGTTTTCATAGAAGCGTTGCTTTAAAGTGCAAAACTAAAGATTACTTCTCATTTGCCATTTATAAAATATTATGCTATTATTTTAATCGTACACTTTACTTTTACTACAATTATAAAGCCAGTTGTGAGTTGTTTAGCCTGAAAAGCTAAAAACTAAAACCACCGGGCGACATTTCAACACAAATAAAACAACAACATGAAAAGATTTTTAATGCTGTTTTGCGTAGCTGCATTGCCTTTAAGCATATTTGCACAAACGCAAGATGAACCAGAAGATACCAGCTGGAAGAAAACATTGAGGGAGAGTTATCCTAAAACGAACGAACTAGTACACACCAAACTAGATGTTCGTTTCGACTACGACAAATCATATTTGTACGGTAAAGAATGGGTGACTTTAAAACCACATTTTTATCCTACAGATTCTGTATTGCTTGATGCAAAAGGAATGGAATTAAAAGAAGTAGCCATTATGAAAGGTGCTACAAAAATGCCGTTAAAATATTCCTACGATGGTATGCAGGTAAATATTAAACTGGATAAAACATATGTAGGTGATGAAAAATACACTCTTTATTTTGATTATGTAAGCAAGCCAAACGATGTAAAAGTAAAAGGCAGCGATGCTATTACCGATGCAAAAGGATTATATTTTATTAACCCAAAGGGAGAAGAAAAAAATAAGCCTACGCAAATTTGGACACAAGGCGAAACCGAAGCAAACAGTGTATGGATGGTAACAATAGATAAACCCAACCAAAAAAGCACCGAAGAAATTGCCATGACGGTGCCTGCAAAATATGTTACATTAAGCAATGGCTTAAAAATAAGCGAAAAGAAAAATGCTGACGGTACAAGAACCGATAACTGGAAGATGGACCTGCCACATGCACCTTATTTATTTTTTATGGGTGTGGGCGATTTTGCCATTACAAAAGATACTTACAAGGGCAAAGAAGTAAGTTATTATACAGAAAGAAACCAAGAACAATATGCAAGAAAAGTTTTTGGCAACACCCCTGAAATGATTAAGTTCTTTTCGGAAAAGCTGGGTGTAGATTACCCTTGGCAAAAATATGCACAGATAGTAGGGAGAGATTATGTAAGTGGTGCAATGGAGAACACAACGGCTACTTTACACCAAGAAAGTGCTTACCAAAATAACCGACAGCTGGCAGATGGTAATGCATGGGAAGAAACTATCGCACACGAATTGTTTCACCAGTGGTTTGGAGATTTGGTGACAGCTGAGAGCTGGAGCAACCTTACTGTAAATGAAAGTTTTGCCAACTATAGTGAATATTTATGGAATGAATATAAGTACGGTGCAGACGCAGCTTATGAGCATAACCTTGAAGACATGCAGGGTTACCTTCAAAGCCCCAGCGAAAGCAAAGATTTAGTGCGCTATTTTTATGCAGATAAAGAACAAATGTTTGACGCGGTAAGCTATAACAAGGGCGGCAGAATTTTGAATATGCTGCGCAATTATGTGGGCGACGATGCATTTTTTAAATCGCTCAACAACTACCTTACCACCAATAAATTTAAAGCTGGCGAAGCAGGGCAATTACGCCTTGCATTTGAAGAAACGACCGGCAAGGATATGAACTGGTTTTTTAACCAGTGGTATTATGGCAGCGGGCACCCAAAATTAAAGATTGATTATTTATATGATGATGCGGCAGGCAAAGCATCTGTAATTATAGAGCAAACACAAAAAACCAAGAAGCTCTTTAAACTGCCAATGGCAATTGATGTTTATACAGGAACTGACAGAAAAAGATACAATGTAGTGGCAGAAAACAAAACAGATACTTTCTTTTTTAATTACACAGCAAAGCCAGATCTTATTAATGTAGATGCAGATAAATTATTGCTTGCAGAAAAAAACGACAATAAAACGGAAGCAAACTTTATTGCCCAATTTAAGAATGCTAGAAATTACATGGACAGAAAAGAGGCAATAGATTTTTTTGGTAAGAAAACAATGCCAGAGCTTGCAAAAGGTTTGAACGATAAGTATGCGGGTTTAAAAATACTAACAATTCAAAAACTTGCTACATCGCCTTACAAAGCAGATGCTGTAGTACTTGAGCAAATTGAAAGGCTGGCAAAAAGTGAGAACAAAAAAGTAAAAGCTGCTGCCGTTGGTTACCTAGCAAAAAATGGTAATGCAAAATATTTACCTATTTTCCAAAGTGCCGTAAACGATTCTTCCTACAGTGTGGCAGGAGCCGCATTAAAAGGATTGGTTGCATTGGATGCTGCCAACGCATACACACTGGCAAAGAAATTTAGCAGCGATGCGAAAGGTGCTTTAGGAAATGCCGTAAACGATATTTTAATCAGCAACGGCACCGAAGCTGATTTTGATTTTATCTCAACCATGTACAATGATGCGCCATTGTCTCAGGAAAAACTGAGCGGTACAGGCAAGTATGCTGCTTATCTAATAAAGGTGAACGACCTCACAAAAGTAAAAGCAGGCATTGATAATATTATAACGTTTAGAAATGCCATACCGTTGTCTTTTAGAGGGCAGGTGGACCCAAGTATCAAAGGCTCTTTAGATAAAATAGCCAAAGCAAAGGGGGTAGAAATTGAAGAATATGTGAAAAGTGTGTTTAAATAAAACGCACTAATTTTTTTGTTAGAACGGCTCTCATAAATGGGAGCCGTTTGTTGAATCTGCAATAAATGAGATAAAGTTTTTGTGGCTTTTGGCCTGGGGAGTTATTTGGGCATTTATTTGGCATGTCTCGTATTAGTGTCAGGTTAAGCATAAGATGACGCATTATATGTGCATGTTAAAAACTTTTTAAATGGTAATACGCCATACAATCAAACTAACTAAATCTGAGGTAGAAGAACTTAATGTAATCATCAACAAGGGTTCTCATACTTCCAAAACATCTCGAGCAGCTAATATACTTTTGAATTGTGACGCTGGGCAACATTCAGACAAAGTAATCAATGAGCAAATAAGTAAAGTGTTGAAAGTCGGCATGCGAACCATAGACAAGATAAAAAACAGTTTATTGAAGAGGGGTTGGAATCCGTTTTAGAACGTAGGCCTACAACCCGAATTTATGGCATGAAGGCAGATGGCGATGTGGAAGCAAGTTTAGTAACGCTTTGTTGTAGTGAACCACCTAAGACCTAAGGGATTTGCTAGATGGTATTTGCGACTACTTGCAGGCAAGATGGTGGAATTGAATTATGTAGAAAGTATCTCTTACGTAACAGTAAGAAATGTTTATAAAAAAACGAACTTAAGCCTTGGAAGGTAAAAGAAAGGGTCATTTTTGAGGAAAAGACTGGGGCATTTGTGGCGAACATGGAAAAGTATTAGATGTGTATAAAGAGCCCTACAATACTGATTGTCTTGTTGTTTGTATGGATGAGTCACCTAAACAACTGATAGAAGAAGGGAAGCCCTCTGTCGCAATTAAACCAGGTAAGGATGCGAGGATTGATTATGAGTATTTAAGGCATGGTGTTGTCAATATCTTTATGGCAAAGGAGCCTTTGATGGGCAAGCATGATGTACAAGTAGCAGAATTTAAAACCGAGAAGGACCGGGCCCTATTTATGAAAAGAATCGCTGACAATTTGTATCCAAAAGCAAAAAAATAAAATTGGTGATGGATAATTTTAAAACACATGATGCATCAGCATTTTATGAAACATTTGAACCGGCAGAAGCACAAAGACTTTGGGATAGACTTAAATTTGTATATACACCTAAACATGGACGTTGGTTAAATATAACCGAGATAGAATTGCATGTATTAAATGCCCAATGTTTAAACCGGCTTATATCTACAAAAAACAAAATTACAGAAGAAGTGGAAGCATGGCAAACCAACAGAAATAATAAAACAGCAAAATTAATTGGCAGTTTACGAGCAAAGAGGCAAGGGTAAAACTCAAAAAGCTTTATCCGTCAATTTATGACTACATAACACTAGTTTAATGAAATCATCGAAATTCAAAAAATCAGATACTTGCGAAAAAACATACTTGCTATTATTCATTTAGCAAATTTGCCAAAATGGCAAACGCAAAGAATCTAAAATTAGCTAAAATCGTTCAAGCTAATTTCTTGGCTAAAACCCTTTACCAACAATAATTTCACAGAACAAAATATTTCAACGTTTGGGCGCTAGTAACGAGCTTCTGTTTTTTAAATCTTTGCTCTTTCTCCCAGCTCAATTACTTCGCAATCTTTCATTACTTCGCCATCAATGCTAAACCGAATAATGGTTCTCATTTTGTGCCAACCATGCCTGCCTGCAGCACCCGGGTTCATGTGCAAACACTGGAGTTTATCATCGTACATTATTTTTAAAATATGCGAATGCCCACTTATAAATAAATTACTTTTATTAAGTATAATATCTTCTTTTACACCCTTTGAATACCTACCTGGGTAACCGCCAATATGCTGCATAAAAACATTCACTCCTTCCACAGTAAAAAATAATTTTTCCGGATAAATAATTCTCAGTTCATCTATATCAATATTGCCATACACGCCTCTAAAAATAATTTTTCTCCCAAAAAGCTCTTCAAATTTCTGCACAAATAAATCACCATAACTCTGTAAGTGTTCGAATCCATCTCCCAATCGATCTTCTCCTTTTCCCTCCCCTTCGGGGAGGATAGGAGGGGCTTCTCCAAAATCCCCAGCATGCCAAACTTCATCACAATTTTTAAAATGCTCAAAAACCATTTCATCCAGCCAGCCGTGTGTATCCGATATTAATCCTATTCTTGTCAAACCATTTAGTTTTTAAAATGTAAATTTGGGCAAACAAATTCGTAATTCAACATTCCTAATTCGTAATTTCATCATGCCTCATTATCATAAACTCGGTTCAATTCCCCATAAGCGACATACGCAGTTTCGCAAGCCCGATGGTTCCCTATATTCTGAACAATTGTTTTCAACAGAAGGGTTTTCCAATGATTATTCTCTGCTTTATCATACCTATGCGCCCACACTTATCGTAAAGTGCGACGACCCAATTGATGTTTCGCCAAAGGTAGCAGAAGAATACATGTTGAAGCACCGTAGCTTAGAAGGATTCAATATAAAACCCGAAGCAGATTATTTAGACAGCCGCAAGGCAGTACTTGTAAACAGCGACTGCCACATCGTATTAGCCGCACCGCAAAAAAGCATGACGGATTATTTTTTTAAAAATGCGGACAGCGATGAAGTTATTTTTATACATGAAGGAACAGGAAAATTACTTACCTGCTATGGTGAAATTAACTTTGCTTACGGCGATTATTTAGTAGTGCCACGAGGCTGTATTTACCAGATACATTTTGATAAGGAAGTTAACCGGTTGTTTATCGTAGAATCGCATGCACCTATTCGTTACCCTAAAAGATATCTAAGCAAATACGGACAATTAATGGAGCATTCTCCGTACTGTGAGAGGGATATTCGCACGCCCGAAAATTTACAAACGCACGATGAAAAGGGAGACTTTATCATCAAAACAAAAAAGCAGGGAATGCTTTATCCAATTCATTATGGCACACATCCATTTGATGTAATTGGCTGGGATGGCTGCTGCTATCCGTTTGCCTTTTCCATACACGATTTTGAGCCAATCACCGGCCGTGTGCACCAGCCGCCGCCAGTGCACCAAACTTTTGAGACAGATGCATTTGTTATCTGTTCTTTTGTGCCACGCAAGTACGATTATCATCCGCTCTCCATACCTGCGCCATACAACCACAGCAATATTGACAGCGACGAATTATTATATTATGTAGATGGCGATTTTATGAGCCGCAAACATGTAACTCGTGGCATGATCACGCTACATCCTGCTGGTATTCCCCATGGGCCACACCCTGGCCTTGTTGAAAAAAGTATTGGCAAAACAGAAACAAAAGAACTGGCCGTAATGGTAGATACGTTTAAGCCATTAAAACTCACACAATACGCCATTGAAATTGAGAACGATGGCTATGTGATGAGCTGGGCGGAGTAGTTTTAGTTGAATAGTTTATTGTTTGAATACCCAAAAACGTTGCACAGCACATAGAAATTTTGTAAATTCTCCTTATGACACAACGCTTTTATTTTGATACATCTGTTTTTGGCGGTGTTTATGACATTGAGTTTGACGAGGCCTCTGTTCAATTATTTGAAAAAGTAAAGTTGGGGCAGGTTATTTGCGTTTATTCTGACTTGACCGAAGGAGAGTTATTTGACGCACCCGAACGAGTTAGAAATTTTTTCAGAGACTTACCCAACGAAAATTTAGAAGTTGTTAAAATGACTGACGAAGCAATTGATCTTGCAAAAAGTTATATTGATGAAAATGTTGTAGGCAATACAAGTTTTGACGATTGCATTCATATTGCACTTGCGACAATTCACAAAGTGGACATTCTTGTAAGTTGGAACTTCAAACACATTGTGAATGTTTACCGTATTCGTGGATATAATGCAGTAAATTTACGTTTAGGTTATCAGACATTAGAAATACGTTCACCTAAAGACATTATTAATTATGAAGACTGAAACTAAAAGACAAATCAAAGAGAAAGAGTTTGATACAGTAAAAGCTTTCAGAGCAATAAAAGAAAAAATTTCAAGAGACATTGCTGATATGAACCTTGAACAAATAAAAGCTTACTTACAAAATAAAAAAGTGCGCCTGCAAGATTGATCTATCCGGCCTAATACGGTGCTTTTGCCAATACTTTACATTGAGTGTAATTTTTTTGACTGGTTGAAGTTTATGCTCAGAATGATTACCAAGTCAAAAATCAAATAATCAAGTAATTTTTTATGGCTGTAATCCTTGATAGCCCTTTTCAACCTATGATCGGGCTTTTCTGTAGCAGCTTGCCTGTAGGCAAAGGCAGGTGCCGCCACATACTTTAAAATACTTTGAAGTTTATTCAGGCGTCAGCTACTAATGTACATCCCGCGCCGTGTACCCATATTTTGTCGGGAGCCTTTGGTCATTGTATCTTTTTTCAACTAAACCCCAACTCCGCAATTCGCAACCAAAAACTCGTAACCACTCATTTTGTTTGGTTAACTTTGCGGCATCAAAATAATTTATGGCAAAAACAAAAAAAGAAAAAAGCATACTTAAAGAAAGTTCTTACACTTTTTTGGAAAATTATATAAACAATCCATCTCCA
>JBJXGJ010000139.1:0-3215 GCA_046153805.1 Ferruginibacter sp.
TGCAATTGGATGGGGCGGTTGCCTGGCAGATGATATGGGGCTTGGTAAAACACTACAAACCTTGTGTTTTTTGCAGAAATTGTATGATGAAAAAAAATCAGTTAAAGCATTAATTGTTTGCCCTACATCGCTCATTTACAACTGGCAGGCAGAGATAGATAAATTTACAAAAGGTATAAACTATATAATTTATCATGGAGCAGAAAGAGCGTTTCCAAAACCTAAAAGTAACAAATGGAATTTACTCATTACATCGTATGGTACTTTAAGAAATGATATTGAATTATTTTCTACCATAAATTTTGAAGTAACAATATTAGATGAAAGCCAGGCAATTAAAAACCCTGTGTCGCTTATTACAAAAGCGGTGCAACTTATTAACACCAAATATAGGTTTGTGCTAAGTGGCACGCCGGTGCAAAACAACACATTTGATTTATACGCCCAACTTAATTTTTGCAACCCCGGGTTATTAGGTAACCAAGAGTTTTTTAAAACTGAGTTTGCTACAGCTATTGATAAATATGGCGACAAAGAAAAAAGTGAGCAGCTTCGCAAAATGGTTTTTCCATTTATATTAAGGCGTACAAAAGAGCAAGTAGCAAAAGATTTGCCTGACAAAACAGAAACAGTAATGTATTGCGAAATGGGTAGCTATCAGCAAAAAGTGTATGATACAGTTAAGGAAGATTACAAATTAAGAATATTGGGAAAAATTGATGAAGTAGGCGTAGCTAAAGCAGCATTTTTAATTTTGGAAGGGTTAAATAAGCTTAGGCAAATATGCGATTGCCCGTCTTTGATTACAGATGTAGAAAAAAACAGGTTTAAGCAAAGCAGCATTAAATTAGATGAGCTGATGCGTGAAATTGAAGAGAATATCAGCAATCATAAAATGCTTATTTTTTCTCAGTTTTTAGGAATGCTTGCATTGGTAAAAGAGAAGTTGGAGGCTGATGGTATAAGGTATGTTTATTTAGATGGAAGTACGCCTGCAAAAGATAGAAAAATGTTGGTAGATAAATTTCAGACCGATAAAACAATACAGGTATTTTTAATAAGCCTAAAAGCAGGCGGTGTTGGGCTTAACCTTACCGCCGCAGACTATGTGTATGTAATAGACCCTTGGTGGAACCCCGCTGTAGAAGACCAGGCAATAGACCGTACACACCGCATAGGGCAAACCAAAAAAGTGTTTGCTTATAAAATGATTTGTAAAAACACAATCGAAGAAAAAATAATGCAGTTGCAAGCCCAAAAGAAATCGCTTGCAAAAGAATTAATATCAGAGGATGCATCGTTTGTAAAAAAATTGACAAAAGATGATGTGGCTTGGTTGCTTACTTAGGAAATCATATCCTGACATTTTTTCCGTTCTGATAATATTGCCTCAGATGCTTGTTGTTATTAAATGGAATAATTCTTAAAAATTGCCCCTTTCTCAAACTTCCTGCCAAAATCATTTTTTTTAGGTATTTATTTAATTTTATTTCCTACCTTTGCAATCCTTAAATTGACTTAGTAGCGCAAGCTCTATTTTAACCGCGAGGGTCTTCACTAAACGTTTTAATTAATATATGTCTGCAACAAAAACAAATGCTGCTAAGCGTATCAACTTTGGAAAGGTTGAACTCATAGCGGAACAACCCGATTTGCTCGGTATCCAGATTCAGTCATTTAAAGACTTTTTTCAGTTGGAAACCACGCCTGATAAGCGTAACGTGGAAGGATTGTTTCGTGTGTTCAAAGAAAATTTTCCCATAAGTGATACCCGAAACATTTTCGTATTGGAGTTTTTAGATTACTTCGTAGATCCACCACGCTATTCAATAGATGAGTGTATCGAAAGAGGTTTAACCTATGCTGTTCCATTAAAAGCAAAGCTTCGCCTTAGCTGTAATGATGAAGAGCATGTGGATTTTCAGACAATTGTGCAGGATGTATTCTTAGGTAATATTCCGTACATGACTCCGCGTGGTACTTTCGTAATTAATGGTGCAGAACGTGTAGTTGTAAGCCAGCTTCACCGTTCACCTGGTGTATTCTTTGGTCAGTCTATTCACCCGAATGGTACTAAAATATTCTCTGCCCGTGTAATTCCTTTTAAAGGTGCGTGGATGGAGTTTGCAACAGATATTAATAATGTAATGTTTGCTTACATCGACCGTAAGAAAAAATTCCCTGTTACTACTTTATTGCGTTCTATTGGTTTTGAAACTGATAAAGACATATTGGAATTGTTCGGTATGGCTGATGAAGTAAAAGCTGATAAGAAAAATCTTGAAAAACAAATAGGCAAACGCCTTGCAGCTCGTGTATTACGTACATGGGTGGAAGATTTTGTAGATGAGGATACCGGTGAGGTGGTTTCTATAGAAAGAAATGAAATTATACTTGAAAGAGATACCATTCTTGATGAAAGCAATATTGCAACCATTCTTTCTATCGAAGTTAAAAATGTTTTCATACAAAAGGAAGAAGTAAGTGGTGATTATTCTATCATTTACAATACGCTTAATAAAGATACTTCTAACTCTGAGTTGGAAGCTGTTCAACATATATACAAGCAACTTCGTGGTGCAGATGCACCTGATGATGAAACGGCACGTGGTATTATTGATAAATTATTTTTCAGTGATAAGCGTTACGATTTGGGAGAAGTTGGTCGTTATAAAATCAATCGCCGTCTTGGTCTTGATTTCCCAATTACCAAAAAAGTTCTTACAAAAGATGATATCATTGCCATCATTAAAACCCTTGTTGCTCTTACAAATGGTAAGAGTGAAGTAGATGATATTGATCACCTAAGCAACCGTCGTGTGCGTACTGTGGGTGAACAATTATATGCGCAATTTGGAGTTGGTCTTGCCCGTATGGCACGTACAATCCGTGAGCGTATGAACGTGAGAGATAATGAAGTATTTACGCCGGTAGATTTGATTAACGCAAGAACACTTTCTTCTGTAATCAACTCTTTCTTTGGTACATCTCAGTTGAGCCAGTTCTTAGATCAAACCAATCCTTTAAGTGAGATAACGCATAAGCGTCGTATCTCCGCACTAGGACCCGGCGGTTTAAGTAGAGAGCGTGCGGGTTTTGAGGTACGTGATGTGCATTATTCCCATTACGGTCGTTTGTGTACCATTGAAACACCAGAAGGTCCAAACATTGGTTTGATATCTACACTTTGTGTACATGCCAAAATAAATGAAATG
>JBJXGJ010000273.1:0-3244 GCA_046153805.1 Ferruginibacter sp.
AACCTTAGCAGCCTGTGTTTTAGCAAAATTATCTTTTACTGACTTGCAACTTGTTTACGCAAAATTTCCCGAATTTAATTACCACACCCGTCTTATAACCGAACAATACTTTTACAAACAAGAACAGCGTTTGTACATGCTGCGCAAACATGATGCTGCGGCCAAATACAATTTTTTTCTGGAGAATTATGCAGATTATTTAAAAGATATTCCTCAAAAATACATAGCCTCCTTCCTAAACATTGCCCCTGAAACTTTGAGTAGAACCAGAAATAAACTGGCAAAAAAATAATTCTTTCCTTCTAAAATTTCTTGACAAATGTCAACAGACCAAACTAACATTCCTCAATAATTTTACTGAGTGAAAAACAATGTTGTAATAACATAAAACATTGTTACCAACTAATCATTCTTTAAAATAAAATTTATGGCTTTACAGCAAACAGAAAACAATGAACGTTTACCTTATTTAAAAAATCGCCGGTTTCTTGTTATTATTTTACTTTTCGTTGCAAGCTGGCTATACTTTTTCAACTCAGTCATTGATATAAAAGATTGGTGGATGGAAAATATTCTTGTAATAATATTTTGTATAATTCTATTTGTGAGTCAAAAGAAATTTATTTTTTCTAATGCTTCGCTTGCATTTATTTTTCTGTTTTTATTGTTGCATGTGTATGGGGCACGTATGGCATATACGCACAATGAAATGGGAGAATTTTTAAGACAGACTCTTCAGCTTTCTAGAAACCCTTACGACAGAATAGTACACTTTAGTTTTGGATTTTTAACGACTTATCCTTTACAAGATTACCTTACCTACAAATATTCATTGTCAAAAAAACATTTAATTATAATCGTAAATGTGATAATTCTTTGCCAAGCAACTATGTTTGAATTGATAGAATGGGGTGTTGCAACTTTTACTGATTCTGCAACCGGTGAAACATATGTTGCAACACAGGGCGATCCTTGGGATGCACAAAAAGATATTATTCTTGCATCGATTGGCTGTGTAATCTTTTTTGGAGTATTTAATGCCGTTACAAGATTATCATTCAACAAGACAAAGAAATAGCAATTTTGTTATGATTTTGTGACAGATTGAATAAACTTCACTATCGCATTAGTACAAAAAACCTGCCGACCCAGACCTTGCAAGCTGTAATAGCAGCCATGAGTAGCAAATGAAAGCTGTAAACAATACATACAGCTTTATATTTCCCTTCTTATTTTTATTATACGGAGTTTATTCAACAATAATATCACAGGATAAGTAGGATCAAACTCAAACCATTTTTTTGCAAAGTTTATGCTGTTGGGGCTTTTGTGGTGGTTATTCTGAAACAGTTCTCCCATCAACAAAAAATCCAACGGCAAAGAATTTTTACTTTTATCGTTGTTATCATAATTACTATAGCCATATTTATGACCACACCAGTTTACAATTGCGCCATGGATTGGTCCCATAAAGAAATGCACAGGCAACAACAAAAACATCCACCACGATGTGGCAAATTGCAGATAAAATAAAAAGTATAAAACCCCAAACCCAATTCTCACACCCCACATGTTGCTTATTTTATCAAGTAATTTCCACTCGGGATAATTACCCCTAAACGCCTTCTCCGGCTCTATATTAAACTTTGCATAATCAATATAAATATCTTTTGTATGCATCGTCATTTCCCATACATCTTTAAAAAAATGGGGAGAGTGCGGATCTTTTTCTGTATCGCTGTACGCATGGTGCATTCGATGCATGATGGCATACGCACGGGGATTTAAAAACGACGACCCCTGTATTAACACAGTAAACGCATAAAAAAACCGTTCCCAAAATTTGTTCATGCTAAACATTTTATGTGAGGCATAACGATGAAGGAAAAACGTTTGACAAAAAAGAGAAAGAAACCAGTGGAGCAAAAAGAAAATAAGAATAGGCATACAAACTAAAATATTTAAATATAGTCACGTTACTTAGAAAACAAAGGTCTAGCAAAACAACCGAAATAAGTATAAATATGCAGTAATTTTCTTACGAATAAAGATGTAAATGTATTTGTTTAGTTAAGCACCAAGCTTTTCATTTGCAAACCAGGCCTACCATTTACTATTAATGTAACAGGCTGCCCATTATAAGAAACAGAAATTGTATTTTCTCCATCATGCAAAGGCATACGCACATAGCTTACAAATGCCGGAAGGCTCTGCCAGTTGCGGGTATCAGCATTTTCTGTAGCTGTATTAAACATATTCATTACAAAACCTGCGACTTCGCCCGCAAGTTCTGCGCGCTGCTCACTGTTTTTCTTTTGGCTTTCTTTACCGCTTGCTGTAGTATCTGAACTTTTCTTTTTTTGGCTATTTTTTGTAATATTTTCTGCAAGTGATTGCGTACCCTTTTCTACCAGTTTTTTTGTTAATTGTCTGGCTAATGCATTTGCCATTTCCGTAACAAAGCGTTCTTTTAAAATATTAACGGCAATGCTGTTTAAATTTTGTGCAAGTTGTGGGTTGTAAAGTGCACCGTTATTGCTAACCGTTATAGTCGCAGGCAGGTCGTACTGAAGTGTATATGTGGGTAATGATAACCGAAATACCCGTAGCGAACTAAGTTTATTATCTGAAATACCATAAGAGCCTGCATTAAAATTAAAGTTTGATTGCAACCCATTTGCATCAACATAATTAAAACTGCTCAGCCCATTTGCACCTGCAGTAAGTACAAAGCTTTTTTCTTGCTTTACAGGAGCTTGCCCTTCTTCCAAAAAAAGTATAAGCTCACCTGACACACTATATTTTTCTGCATAGCCAGCATTAAATAATTTTTCATAGCGTTGCCCTTCGCCCGTAAAGCCCATGGCGGTTGCTGTTCGTAATAAATCTTTTTGCAACTGTAGGGGCATTTTTACACCATAGTAATCGTCATCAGCTTTCAAATAAATATCTGCAGAATTTCTATAAGCAATAAAAGCATTGTTTATATCTCCTGCCATTTCATAAATCATACCCTGCAGGTTTAAAGCAAATGCATCATTACTGTAACGGTTATCCTTGCTTGCAAACTTACTATTTTGTGTGTTTGCCGCTAGCGTTATGCGTCTAGCTTCCACCACAGCATCTTCCGTTTGCCCAAGCGCAGCATAATTTAATGCCTTGTAATAATGTACCATAAACTGTTCAAAATCTTCGCCACGGTAAGCCTGCTGCATTTGGTTTAAAAGATTGGCCACAGCAATAT
>JBJXGJ010000141.1:0-4914 GCA_046153805.1 Ferruginibacter sp.
TGAGTGGTACTGCTACTACCTCAGGCACGGCTACTTTTGCCTTTTCTTTTGGTGGGCAAAGCTGTACCATTAGTGTACCTGTAGCGGCGGCTTTTGCGGGCATCCCTGCCTCCATCACCTTGGGGCAGTCAACCAGAACCTTTATTGCGTCGGTAAATGATAATAACTACTTGCCTTATAGTGCGCCTGTCGCAGCAGCTACAACTGTTACCCCAAGTAATCCTGACGGAGTTACTGAAACGCTCGTGGATATACAAGGAAGTTTGACAACCACAGGATTAACCGTTTCCATCCCTTGCACAGCTACTGGTAGTGGTACCTTACCTGCTTATAGCGCAACGGTAAATGTGCCTGCATCACTAACCGAAGATGGTGTGGCTCGTGATGTAACACTATCTTGGGCTTCTCAGGGCTATACTTCGGCAACCACATTTATTACCGCTAATATTAGAGCATTGGTAGGCACCCTGAATGCAAGAAAACTCGATATTAATACGGGTATTGGTAATGACATCTTGGGGGTTTTACTGGCTAGTATTGCCTATCCTTACAACAATGCTGGTAACAACAGTAACTACCAACTGCGTGATATTGCTGGTATCCCAGACCGTGAGTTTGCTGACGCTAACCACCGCATGTTGTACTTACCTGTTGTAAGTGCCACTGGTAGAACTTGGTTAAACAACAACTTAGGCGCAAATTATGCCAACATAGCTAGTGGCAATTTTAACCTTACAGCACAAGCTAATGCTGCAAACGATTTTAGAGCTTATGGTTCTTTATACCAATGGGGGCGTAATAGCGATGGCCATGAACTCATTACTTGGACCAGTAGCACCACAGGAACCCCTGTAAATGGCACGACCACAACAAGACCTGAAGCTGACCAAGCAGCAACTCCTTTATTTATCACCATTAACTCTTTTAACTTTGACTGGCGTGGCTCTACTCAAAATAATGCTTTATGGCAAGGTGTTGCTGGCATAAACAACCCTTGTCCAACCGGTTTCCGCCTTCCTACGAATGCAGAAATCACTGCCGAAGTAACAGCGTATAGTATTACTAATAGTGCTACCGCTTTTAGTAGCATATTCAAATTCACTGTTCCAGGCAGCCGCAATATCGATACTGGCGCTCTCGACTTCGAGGGCAGTAACGGCACCTACTGGAGTAGTTCGGTGAGTGGTACTACCGCCACTTACCGCACCTTCGACTCAGGTGGCACTAACGTCTTCAATTACAGCCGTGCAAACGGCTTAACGGTGCGTTGTCTCAAAGACTAGAACCCTTGATTTTTTTGTGGTGGCTCTTGGAGCCACCACTTTTTACTACCGCGAAGCGGTTAATAATGCATAAAAACAGTGTTAGGGTATGTTAGATACCACATTATGTAGGGTAACCGTGGGTTACCCTATATTTTTTTAGCCCCCTAACCCCCAAAGGGGGAATGAAGAAAACGATGTAAAATCATTATTATAAAGGGATTACCTTTTTTTTTATTTATTATATAATTTTAAAAACCATTAAAAACCACAAAAATTATGTAAAAAAAGTTTCATAAACCCTTGCCGTATCTAGTACATAGAAACTTTACCCTACAAAAAAAGCCGCTACTTGGTTGCGTACCACCTTTGCGCCACTTATGGCAAAGCGCTTGCCTACGGTATTGTATGGGGGGTTCAAACACGGGTTTATACCCCCAGACTGCTAGCTAAAACCTGAGACCCTTTAGTCCTCAGGAGAGCGGTGACAAACTGAGTGGTTTGCAATCAGCTACTCCGTCATGTTTGTCACGCTGTAAGCATCCCCCACCGCTAGAGTAAAACGTGAGAACCTGCGGTATTTACAAGAGCGCGATTACAAACTAGGTGGACAATTTGTTGGTTAGTTGAATTGTGTTTAAAATAAATTTAGTTTTTACAAAAAACCAAGTACGACCATTTTAATTATATCATTATCTTTGCAATATGAAATTAAAAATATACATAGATACTTCTGTAATTGGTGGTTATTTTGATAAGGAATTTGACAAAGAGACCAAATTATTTTTTGAAAAAGTGTATGAAACAAACACAATTTTATTAGTTTCTAATTTATTACAATTTGAACTTACTTCAGCTCCTCAATTCATAAAAGATTTTTTTGAAAATTTGCCAAAAAATAAAATTGTAATTATTGAAGCATCTGAAGAAGCACAAAAGTTGGCTCAAATGTATATTGATGAAAAAATTGTAGGGAAAACAAGTTTATTAGATTGCCAACATATTGCAACTGCAACTTTAAACTATGCTGATGTACTAGTTAGTTGGAATTTTAAGCATATAGTAAATTTAATGAGAATTAAAGGTTATAATGCTGTAAATTTAAGAGAAGGTTATCACACATTAGAAATAAGAACACCAAAAGAAATATTTAGCGATGAAAACGAATAAATTAAAAAAAGAGAATGATTTCGATTGTATAAAAATGAAAAATGATATACAAACAAAATTATATGAAAAAATAAAAAATTTAACATTTAAAGAGCAAAGAGACTTTATTTCAAAGATGTTGAATTCAGATCCAGCAAAAATATAATACTGCTGCCAACAAAAAGCTAACACCAGCCTCTGCGAAAGTATGAATAAATCGTAACCACAAAATATAATCGTGATTGCTGTGCGAATGTTTCCGACTTCTCACCACACTGCAGAAAAAATTAGAAACCCGTATTCTCAATACTACTTAATAAAAGTTTTCAAATAAATCGTCCATTTTGTCTTGTTCTTTAACCCTTTTTCTGCTTTAAAAAATCTTTCAATAGCCCAGCTATTACTTCACAATATTATATTTTCATAGGAGTTCAGTGAACTTTGTTTCAAACATTTTTTGCCTTGAAAAATCGCAAAATAACGTCGCCAAAATTTGAACACTTTATTTAAAAACTATTACACACAAAATTTAATAATAATTGCACATGAACTTTAAAACAAAATTTTTACTTTTTTTTACTTGTGTTTCATTTACAATACAAGCCCAAACCATCAAGGGCAGTTTTCCGCAAGTCCAAAAAAGCGACATCCTTTTATCGGGTTTCGATGGTTTTGCTACAAAAGAATTGGCAAAAACCACCACCGATAGTCTAGGCCACTTTGAGTTGCACTATCCCGCAGCATATAGCGGTGCAGCAGTATTAGATATAAAAAACACAGCTAGTGTCATCATCGTGCTCAACCAAGAAAATTTTGAAATGCAATGGCAAAATGTGAAAGATTTTAAAACCATAAAATTTAGTAATTCGCCCGAAAATGATGCTTTTGCTAATGGCATTACGGTCAATCAAGAGGCTGAAAGCAAATTGAGTGCGCTAAAATTTCTGCTGCCTCAATACGATAAACTGCCCCAGCAACAAAAGTGGTTGCAAGAAGAAATTGCCAATCAAGAACAGCAATTTGCCAACTTCCTCAATCAATTACCCCAAGAGAGCTATACCAAACAGTATCTAAAAATCCGCAAACTCATTACTGATTTTCCTCAAACGGCAAATCGCTATATAGAACGGATGCCACAACACGAACAGGATTTTAACGCATTGAATTTTAATGACGAAAAACTCCACACTTCGGGTTTGGTAAAAGAATTACTCGACGGTTATTTCAAACTGATGGAAAGCCATATCGAACCAAAAGAAATGTATGTGCACATTAATACCAGCACGGATGCAGTGGTAAAAAGTTTAGCAACAAATGCTAGTTTTCAACAAGAAGTGGCTCAATATTTATTCAACTATTTTGAAAAAATAAGCCTGTCTCCAGCAGCCGAACATTTGGCTTTACAAATGCTCGGTCAAACCAATTGCCAATTATCCGATAAAAGCACTCATTTATTCGAGCAATATAGAAAACTAGCGGTTGGCAAAACGGCACCGAATATTATTTTTGAGAATAGAGAACAAAGAGAAAAGAATAAAGATTTAAAAAAACTAAAAAGCAATTACAAATTAGTGGTTTTTGGAGCGAGTTGGTGTCCTAATTGTCAAACCGATTATAGCAAATTAAAAGAAAGTTATAAAAATCTAAAAGAAAAATACGATGTAGAAATTGTTTACATCTCGATAGATACCGATAAAGCAGCATTTGAGGCGTATTATAAAGATGCAGCTTTCATTACTTTTTGCGATGCCAAAGGTTGGGAAACGCAAGCCGCAAAAGACTATCACGTATTTGCTACTCCTACTTATATTTTATTGGATACTGCGTTGAAAATTTTGGCCAAAATAAACAGTCCAGCACATTTGGAGGCTTGGCTACAAGCCAAAGGAGTTGCAAAGTAAAAGTTCAGTATTTTAAGTATCTAAGGCGTTTGTCCCCAACGATAGTGCAACGCTTGACACACCTTCAGGCGCGTGTGCCCTGAATCAATTTATGGCGCAGCAATGGGGCGAAAGTGAATGTGCATCGGAATTCTATGCCATGGACGCATGTACACCTTAGTAGAAATATTTTCTCATGAATGGCCTAACCTTGTTACCTTATTCATCCAATAAGGTAATAAGGGTTGGAACCTAACACATAGTTTTTCTAATACGGTGTAAAGAAATATAGCACAGCTTAATTTTTTCGCCTTAGTGGTCATTGTCAATTTTGAGAGTGCCCAATGCCTCCACCTATGCGAGCTGAGGCTTGGTCTGCTACCAGCCAACCCCACCTTGTGAAAACTTGCAATGATTTTAAATTTAATAACCCCATTAACTAAACCGAACAACCAGATATTAGTATTCGGAGTTTCGTACCAGATTTAGAAATTATTAGCGACTTGCCCACACCCCACTAGCCACACCCCACAAGCCACTCCCCACAAGCCTCTTCCCACTCGCCACTCCCCACTAGCCACTCCCCACTAGCCACTCCCCACTAGCCTCTTCCCTTTCCTCAT
>JBJXGJ010000284.1:0-5539 GCA_046153805.1 Ferruginibacter sp.
AGTATAATACAATTAACAAAGTCTAGAGCTAGAGGCTTTAGAAATATAAATAATTTTATTAGTATGATTTATATGCTTGGGAATGATTTTAAATTCAGGAATTCCACTAAATAAACCGAAGAACCAGTTTTATGATCGTAATGTAAATCAATATCCTTTTGCTGCTTTTTACCTTCTAAGAAATATAAACCTTAATAGATATTCGGATAGTTTTGTAACTTCTAAATTCAACATGCTACCTAAATATGCTCAAAAATCTGAAGTCTTGGAAGATATATACTACAGAATCAATTTTGAAAAAGAAAATGTAAAAATTGGTAAAAGAATTCCCAATTTTATTTTTCAAACCGAAAATAATAATAAAACAGATTTATACGGTTTAAACTATAAATACAAATTGTTGGTATTCGGTGCTAGCTGGTGTGCGCCTTGTATAAATGAAATAAAGGATCTTGATTCTTTAAATATTTTTTTTCAAAAAAAGGGCTTAGGAATATTAGCTATAAATGTTGATAATACTGTAGAAAAATGGAAAGTTTATACTTCAAATTGCAAAACTAATTGTAGTCAACTTTTTTCCGGAAATCCCAACAGTTCTAAAATCTATAAGTATTTTAATATTAATTCTATTCCTTTTATAGTTTTACTAGATGCAAAAAATAATATTCTGAAAAATAATATCCAATTAAAAGAAATAGAAAAATATATTCAATAACTTTTATTAATTACGTTTTTGTTCTGAATTTGCTAACTCTATAAGTTTTTAATAAAACCTACCGACTTGGGTTATGCAGACGTTCTTTTATACGATTTGTACAACCAAAACACTAAAAGACCGCCTAAGAAAAAGGCCCATAATTTTGAAACAAAGAGAAAAAATTCTAAAATCATACTCCACCCAAATTGTATCGCATCCCATAGTCTGTTCCAAAAGCCGGGTTGGTAAGCGGTAATATTTTTATCGTTTGCTATAACTGTTCGCTTAACTGTCTGCCGCCGGTAAATCAATAAATTAACGGTGCTAAAACTTACCTGGTCAGCCATAGAAAGGTTACTGATCTTCGCATTATCAGCCTGCTCTTGTTTATTAAATAACAGTTCTTCAGCCGTCATCGTTTCACTGAGCTTTTTCGTAGTGTTGTCAATATCTTTTGCAAGGCGGATTTCATTTTTTACTGCCCTGTTATGGGTAAGTTTATTGGCGAGCATTTGCAGGCTTACATCATCTGCTTTTATAATTCTATAATCGAGGTAATCAATATTTTTGGCAACATCTTTTAAAGTAGTATCAAGCTTCGTATTTGGCACACGCAAAATAATACTGTTTGTTATGGTATAATTAATGGTTTCTAGTGTAGAATCAGCACTAAAGGGTATTTCACTTTGGTTTTCAATAGTACTTGCAAGATTTGTATAGGTAACAAATCCACCGTGACTTGTACAAATATTTTCAATATCGTAGGTACTGTTAATTACACTTTTTACTTTAAATTTTATATCGGCGGTACGTATAAATTTTCGAATGCTATCTTTGTTTTTTTCAACAGCTGCAGATGATGAGGTAAATGCATTTGATGCGGTATCAGATTGCACGATGATTTCTTTGTTGTCGTCGTGAATTGTATTACAACTCAAAAAAAAGCACAGCAAGCCTGCGAGCAATAGATAATTTCTCATGTTTTTTATAAATTAAATAAGATGAAGAAAATGCAGGCGCCTTGCAAATCACAATACAACAAACGGTAAAAAAGTAACCCTAACATAAAAATCTTATTTGTTAAAACGGAAAAAAATTTAAATTACTTTTACAGCACATAAATATTTTGTAGTGAGCAAAACATTAAATAGACCGGTAAGAATTTTAGTAGCTAAAGTTGGCTTAGATGGACACGACCGTGGCGCAAAAGTAATTGCCACTGCGCTTAGAGATGCGGGAATGGAAGTAATTTATACAGGGCTTAGACAAACACCCGAAATGGTTGTAAATGCTGCTTTGCAGGAAGATGTGGATGCTATTGGCGTAAGCATATTGAGCGGCGCACACATGACGGTTTTCCCCAAAATAATGGCGCTGCTAAAAGAAAAAGGAATGGATGATGTGCTGCTTACTGGTGGCGGAATTATACCGGAAGATGATATGAAAACATTAAACGAAATGGGTACAGGTAAATTATTTCCGCCGGGTACTACTTTTGGAGAAATATCGGCTTATATAAAAGAATGGGTTGTTGAGAACAGGGATTTTTAGAGGCCCTCTCTATCTCACCGCCGACTGGCGGAGGAGGAAATCTCGGAGAGTTTAGCGAACATGAAAGCGAAGATTAAATTTTATTTTTAAAAAGTATTTTATGGAACGGGTAATAAAAAAATTTAAATCTTTTGAGGAACAGGAATTATGGCAATTAGAATATGCAGCCAAACTAACTCCTATAGAACGTTTGGCAAGGCTGCGTCACATACAATTGATGGCAATTAAAATGAAACCAATTATTAAAAATACGGAAAGGAAAATTATTAAGCGAAATGGATTTATTTGATCCTGAATATCTACTTTTTTTTTCATGCGCTGCTAAAAACCATTTAAAGTACTTGATTATTGGCGGCTACGCAGTGAATTATTATGGCTTTGTAAGAAACACACACGACTTAGATATTTGGCTTGCTCCTACAAATGAAAATAGGGATGCTTTTATTAATACTTTACGTTGCATGAATTATTCTGAAAGTGAAGTAGAACCCTTACGTTCAGAAGAGTTTACCCAGCATTATGTAGGAACAATTGGTGCAGTAAACAGCTCTTTAGATTTTATTACAATAGTGCACCACAATGTTAGTTTTGATGATGCGGAGAGAGATAAAATTACATTTTTACTGACAGCAGATATTGTTATAAATTATGTTCCTTATAATTTTTTAATTGATATGAAATTGTTTGCAAGACGAGAAAAAGATTTGCTGGATGTTTCAGAATTAAATAAAATTAAAAAACTGAGGGAGGTGTAAGTTAAACAAATCAGCGTAAATAAAAGTGCATTTACAATTGTTCATTAAAGAAAAAATGGTGAACTGCTCCCGACAAAATGTACGGGACAGTGTGGCAAAATGACCAGTAGTAGCGTATGCACAAAGATACTTCCAAGTATGATATTGCATGCGTGTATAACCTGCCTTTGAGGCCAGGCAGGCTGCTAGAGACAGCAGGTCCAAATGTTTAATTATTGTATAAAGTTCATAGCCCCATATCGGATTTTAGATTTTAGATTTAAAATCTAAGCCTACTCATTTTGAAGTTTATTAATTAAACTCTTTGCAATAAACCCGTAACTCACAACCAGCAACCGCTCCTCAAATATTCGGCAACTCCAACCTATTTCTTTTGGAATAAATTCTTATTACCAACACAAGCAACACACAAATAAGCAAGTTTACGTTTTTATCGATACTGGTGTTTTGAAGCAATAAATAAATGCCACCGCCAATCGCACATGCGGTTGCATAGAGTTCTCCTTTCTTGAAAAGATTGGGTACATCATTACAAAAAATATCTGCAATCAATCCACCAAAAGTTGCAGAAATTACACCCATAATAAGAGCGTATGCATCGTTTACACCGTTTCGTTGAGCTATTTCAATTCCTGCTGCGGTAAATAAACCGATACCAAGCGCATCAGTAAAAAAAATGGTTTTGCTAAATTTATTTACGCCCTCTTTTATTAAGAAGGTAATGACCGCACCGGCAAAAACAAGCCCAAGGGCAAAGTAATCGTTTATCCAGTTTACCGGTTTGGCTCCTATCAACAAATCTCTGATAGTACCGCCACCATAGGCCGTAGCAAAAGCTACTACGAGCCCACCAAAAATATCCATCTTAAATTTTCGTGCTTTTAATGCACCGGTAAGTGCAAATACAAATGTGCCTGTGTAAGTAATGATGTTGAGCAAGGTCATGCTGTAAAGTTATATTTTTCACCACGGAGAAAAGGGTGAAAAGCGTTTCGGTAAGCGATTTTTATAAACCTTTAATAAAACGAACTGCCTTAATGTTAATGACTAAAAGTCTTATCTTCGAAACATAAAATATACAAAAATGACTTTTGATACATTGCTCTTTACAATTGAAAACGGTACTGCCATTATTACCATTAATCGCCCAGAAAAATTAAATGCATTGAATAAAGATGTGTTTACTGATTTGGATGCTGCGATGAGCGAAGTATTAAAAAACGATGCAATAAAGACGGTCTTGATAACCGGCGCAGGTTCAAAAGCATTTGTAGCAGGTGCAGACATAAGTGAGTTTGGTGGCTTAAATTTAGCGGAAGCTATGGCTTTATCTAAACGTGGACAAGATGTATTTTTAAAAATAGAAAACAGCCCAAAACCTATTGTAGCAGCTGTAAATGGCTTTGCATTGGGAGGCGGTTGCGAACTTGCTATGGCCTGCCATTTCAGGCTTTGCAGCGATAATGCAAAATTTGGTCAGCCCGAAGTTAACCTTGGTTTAATACCTGGTTACGGCGGCACACAACGCCTTACACAATTGGTTGGCAAAGGCAAAAGTATGGAGCTGCAAATGACAGGATCACTCATTGATGCTACAGAAGCATTGAGATTAGGACTTGTAAATTATGTTACAGCTCCTGAAAATTTAATAGCAAAAACCACCGAACTTTTACAACTGATACAAACAAAAGCACCCATTGCTGTAAGTAAAATTATTGAGTGTGTAAATATTGCTGTATTAAGTGATAGTGCTTATACCAATGGTAAAAGTGGCTACGATAAAGAAGTTGAAGCATTCGGTGAATGTTTTGGCACAGAAGATATGAAAGAAGGTACTACCGCCTTTTTAGAAAAGAGGAAGGCAGTTTTTGTGGGCAGGTAGCCTCTCTATCTCCCCCGAAGGGGGAAGACATGGAGAAGATGATGCAGTAGAAAATGTCAGACTGATTTACATTCCTCATTCCAATATTCTTATAACTTTCACAAAATGGGTTCTATAATAACCTGAAAAATTATTGATAATTACGCCAATATTTTTACCTGAGGCTGAGTGAATAAATTGCGGCACTTCCCCGCCCTTTGTTATAATGCCCATATGACCTACAATACCTGCTGAATTATCTGAACCGGTAAACAAAATAATATCTCCCGGCTTTGTATTTTTTATGTCAATTTCCGTTCCTTCATCAGTAAAACTTACAGATGTACGTGGTGCTTTTACTTTAAAGTGATTAAACACCACGGTTATAAAACCTGAGCAGTCCAAACCATTCTCAGGTGTTGCAGATCCGTATTTATAGGGAGTTCCCAAAAATGTTTTTGCATAAGCAACAAATTCTTTTCTGTCTATTTTTAAAAGTGTGGTAAACGTTTTGGCACGCTTCGTTGCAGAACTGACTGGTGCAGATGCTGAAGTTTTACCATCACCTTCAGACAAATTTTTGATAGCCTTTTTTGTGGAACTGCAGGATGATATTATAAGAGAGAATAAAACAAAAACGAATAAAACTCTAATCATCAGGCTATTTTTCCTGCA
>JBJXGJ010000291.1:0-12151 GCA_046153805.1 Ferruginibacter sp.
TTTGCAAGACCCAAGCCATAGTTTGCTTTTATAATAAGACTTTTAAAAGCAACTCCTCCTCCAAAATTAAGGCCGTAATCAAAACGTTTAATTTTTGAATAACTCGCATCCTCCTGTTGCGCAGTTGTAGGGTCATCGTTGTTAAACTCTATATTGCTTTCAGCATTAGCAACAACACCCAAAAACTTTGTTTCAACTTTTGATTTACCCGCTACGCCAACAGCTACATACGGCCCTGCATTTACAAAAAGATGGGATGTTTTGGTAACAGGAAATTTCACCAACAAATTTACTGGCAACTCAATAAACAACGGATTAAACTTTCCTTTCACGTAATTATTATCATTAACCACCGATTCGAATTTTTGTCCTCTCCCTGTAAACAACAAACCTGTTTCAATATCTAAAATATCAGATAAGCCAAAGGATCCCATAACCCCTACATTAAAGGAAACGAGTGATTTTTGGTCGTCGGTATTGCCGTCCGCATCTTTTGTAATGTTTGCTAAGTTTGCGCCACCCTGTATATAAACTTTTTGCGCTGTCGCAGTAGAAAATATGCCTGCCATAATAAATAATGCAATTACTAATTTTTTCATTTGTTAAATTTTATTTTTTTATAATTTTACAGCTAAAAGCAAAAAGCCTGCCAAATGAATGGCAGGCTTTGTTAAAGAAAAGCAAACGGTGTTATTTTAAAATAGCATTTAATGTCTGGGCATTTATTTTTACCTCGTACTTTTTTCTTAAAGTACTTACCCATTGCTGTTCTAATATATTTTGGTAATCATTTATCACCAGCCCTCTTGCCTCACCAAACGTTCGTTGAAGATTTCCTGCATACAGTTTTATAAAGTTTACAAATACTGTAGTCCCATCCCCATTTACAGCTATTTTTGAAAAATCGCCTAATTTAGGTCTACTGTTATTTATAGCTGTAGGCAGTTGTAGAAGCTCATACCTGCCGCTGTCTGCCTGTATTTTATCATTGCTTGTTTGTACCACCGCACTCCATGGTTGGCCCGCTTTTAGTGAGGTAATAGCAGCGGTGGCAGTATTTTCGTCTGCGCAATTAAAAATAAGTACATCAGCACTCTCCTGCCATTTGTACGTACTCTTATTTACGTTGTAATAATTTAGTAATCCTACAGAATCTAGTCCGGCTTTGCTCCACACGTTTCTTTCCATTATTTCGAAAAGCATGTTGCCTTCTTCAAATTCCTGCATCTGGTATTTAAAATCGCTGTTGTATTCTTCAAGGTTGTTCTTATAATAGTTCAATATCATCTGAGAGGTAAAGTTTCTTAACAACAACTTACCGTCTGTATTCTTAACATCAGCCTGGTAGTTGTTGTCTTTTACATATTGCAGCCATTCTTGCCCCTTAACCGTTTTACCATTTTTAAAGCCCAACAATATTTTATTATTTACCTCGCCAAGTTTTGCAAAATCTATTGCCGGGTTTTTAATGATACTATCCGCAGCTTTGAGCAATGCAGCTTCTGCAAAACCAGGCATTTTTTTAAACCCGATTTTTGGTATAATGGCTTTAACAAACTTTTCTTTTACCGTATTTATTCTTGCATCCTGCTGCACTTTCTGTTTAATATCGTACAGGTAATTAGCGTCCCCAGGCGTCTTAAATAAAGCAACTTTGCTTAACCGCTTTACTATGTGATAACCAAAATCAGTTTCAAAAGGTTTGGTAAAACTGCTATCCGTTTTCAAACCAAATACATTGTCCTCAAATTTCACATTGTACTTACCAGTTGTAAACTCGGGCAGCTCTCCACCACCGCTGTAGCTCATGCGGTCGTTGCTGTATGTTTTGGCTGCTTCGTCAAATGATAATCCTTTTTGTAACAAAACATAAACAGAATCTGCCTTCGATTTTATGGCGAGCTTGCCGCTGTAATCAGCATCCGGCGGATAAGCAAAAAGTATTTGTGCAACTTTCCATTTGCCAACATCTGCTCTTACATCTGCCACTTTAAAAACGGTATAACCTTTTTTACTTTTAAATGGCTCGCATACATTTCCTACACCGGTATTGTAAATAATATTTTCTAAATCGTAGGGCAACATAAATGCAGTTATGTAGCCTGCATCGCTGTATGTAGTTGTAGAAAATTTTGCCGATACGTCATTTACAATCTCCGCATAATTATTTGTTCCCTTTTTTAACTGCAGGAATAATTCCTTCGATGCATTAAAAGCTTTTAAAGTATCGGCCGGCGTGGCATTTTCTGCTACTGGTACTGGAAAATAAAGTACATGTACATTTTGAGCGGCTCTTTCCGCGGCTTCTTTTACAAGCACATCCAACAGTTGTTCATCATTTAAATAATTGTCTGCTATCTGGTCTCTAAAATTTTGTACGTCGTATTTTATCTGGGCCAGGGTATCGAGCCTAAGCTCTTTTGCAGCTTTTACTTTTAATTTGAAATTGGTATAAAGTGTTAAATATTCCTTTATTGATTTTTCTTTATCTGTTGTTACAGGTTTGTTTTTGTTGTATGCTCTCAAAAATTCTTCTTTACCCGTACTACTATTGCCATAGGTAAAAAGTGGTTGCGAAAAAGCTGTGCATGCAATGAGAAAAGATGCAGCAAGCGTAAACAAATTTTTCATTAAAATCATGTTGGTTGTGGTAATTAAATAATTCTCTTAACCTTTTTTTATTTTTACTTCCAGCAAATCATTTATCTGCTCTAAGGTTAATTTTTTTGCAACGATGCGTTTGTCTTTATCAAGCAGGTAAAGAGTGGGCGTAAGCACTACATCATACAGCTGTCTGTAAGATGGCCGCTGTTCTTTTGTTTCAAGATCGAGTGATGATTTTGTTTGATATACATTTATCCAATGGCCAATATTATGTTCCCTAATGTAGCTAAGCCATTCAGGTTTCATCTTTTCCGATTCGGAAAGTACGGCATAAATTTTTACATTTTTCTTTTGCCAATTGGCTCTGTAAATAGAATCTATTCTTGGCAATTCCTGCTTGCAATGCCCGCAAGATGGATCCCAAAACACAACGACTGTATAAGGCGCATCTACATTGTATAAGGATGTTTGTATGCCGGCAGTATCCACAAATTGCATATCTGCTGCTTTTTCACCAATCAAATTTGCCATCACCATAAAAGCTCTTCTTGTAATAGCTTCATGTTGTTTTTCATTGAGCCAGGTAGTAATCCCTTTGCTGTGGTATTGCTCGTACAAATGAACGAAAACAGCATCCTGACCCATATATTTCGGACTTATATATTCATCTGTAAACCAGTTAAGCAAAAACTTATACATTTCCGTGTTCGATCTTGCCAGCAACAATTTGTAATCAATATCTTTTATTAAGCTGTCTGACGATTGCGGCATCACTTCCCTGTAATAAGTTTCCAGCTTTGGCAGAAAAAAGGGTGTACGAATAATTCTTTCATCCATAAAACTGATACCATCCCAATAATGTTGTTTGTAAAAATTGTAGTTCGCTACAGAATCCTCGTGTGTAATTGCGACAGTTTTAGGGTATGGAGGTTCTCTTAACGCAGTAAGCAAAACCGCCATCATAGAAGTTGGATTTTTTGTAACAATGTCCGTTCTATAATCGTTTAACTCTTTGCTGTATTTTTTATATGCAGTTTCATATTTTACAGAGTCTTCGTGGGCTTTAGCCGCATTATAAGCAACCCTAACATCCTGTAGTTGTTTTCCTTTTACATTTACAAAATTCTGGTATTGTTTAAAAATTATGTTGGCTTGCGAACCTGTTATTCTTATTTGTTCAAGGTGGTTTGTATCTGCATTAATGGAAAGTGTTTGTTCTTTCTCTATCAAAAAATCAGCTGTAAGCCTTTTGCCCGGAAAAACAATTACATATATACCCGGCTGTAATTTTTTAGCATCTTTAAAAACAGCAAGGCCAGTGCTGCTTACTGCTGCGGAATCTTGTAGTATAAAATCTTTACCCATGTAATAAGTGAGGTAAACAATGCCAGCTTTGTAATTGCTCTGTAAGTTTATATGGTAACCTTGTGCTTGGGTGGCCAAAAAGCCAATGCTGCAAAGCATAAGCAATAAATATTTTTTCATTTGCATATTGTAAAATGTTAACAAATGTATTTAAAATAGCCCTAAAATGAAATTGTTCTATTCATCTAAAACATCATTTAACCATTTTTAACAAAACAGCATTCTCTAAGGAAATGCTATTTTTGCCCAGTGAGAAAACAGAAAAACAGAATTATAATAGAGAATGTCGCCGTTACAGATTATGCTGCGCAAGGCAAGGCAATTGCAAGGCAGGATGGTAAAGTGATATTTACCGAAGGGGCAGTACCCGGAGATGTGGTAGACCTCCTGCTTACAAAAAACAAAAAGGATTTTGCAGAAGCCAGAGTCTTAAAACTGATTACCCCTTCGGCTGATAGAGTGACGCCTTTTTGCATGCATTTTGGCGTATGTGGTGGTTGCAAATGGCAAATGCTACCTTATGCAAAACAATTGCAATATAAACAGCAGGAGGCAGAACAAAATCTGCTTCGTATAGGTAAGGTTACGGGTGCAGTAATGATGCCTATTGTAGGTGCAGATGAGCAGGTGCATTATAGAAACAAACTGGAATTTACATTTAGCAATAAAAGATACCTGACTGCAGAAGAAATTGAAGCCTCCCATATCCCCTCCGAAGGAGGGGGAAATTTCGATGATATTAGCGCAGACAGTAGTGAAGATGGTTTACAATCTCCGCAAACATCTACTGCTTTTACCTCCCCCTCGGCGAGGATAGGAGGGGCTTCTTCCCTCGGCTTTCATGCACCCCGTGTTTTTGATAAAACAATTAATATTTTCGAATGCTTTTTAATGGATGATGTAAATAACCGCATAAGAAACGGCATGCGGGAAATTGCCATGGAAAATAACTTTCCCTTTTACGACATAAAAGAACATACCGGCTGGTTAAGAAATTTAATTGTTCGCTATTGTACCACAGGTGAACTTATGGTAAACCTCTGCATCAATTATGAAGATGCGGCCAATACAAAAATTGTGTTGGATTCGCTGCTGGCAAAAGTGCCCGAGATAACTACTTTGCTTTATACCATCAACCCAAAATGGAACGATACCATTTACGATCTTACCCCACAGGTTTATTTTGGTAAAGGCTATGTTATAGAAATGCTTGAAAATTTCGAATTTATTATCAGCCCAAAATCATTTTTTCAAACAAATACCAAACAGGCAGAAAAACTATACAGCATAGCAAGAGATTTTGCGCAACTTACCGGCAATGAGGTTGTATATGATTTGTATTGTGGCACGGGCAGCATAGGCATTTTTGTAAGTCCACTGGCAAAAAAGATTGTCGGTGTAGAGCTTATTGAAGATGCAATTGAAGATGCAAAAAAGAATGCTGCAATAAATAAAATAGAGCATGCCGTATTTTTTGCAGGCGATGTAATAAAAATATGCAACGATGATTTTTTTACAAAACATGGCAGACCAGATGTGGTTATTACCGACCCACCAAGAGCCGGCATGCACGAAAAACTTGTAAATAAATTGCTAGAAATTGCGGCTTCCGTAATTGTATATGTAAGTTGCAACACAGCCACCATGGCAAGAGATATTTTGTTACTTAGTGAAAAATACACAGTCGAAAAAACACAGCCGGTAGATATGTTTCCGCATACGCATCATATAGAATGTGTGGCAAGGTTGGTGTTAAGGAAAGGGGAAGAAGCCTAATTGTCAGCCTTTTTAAAAAGGCACAATCATTGAAGATTGATTGCTTCAGAAAAATTAAAATAAATTAAATGGCATTTAACAGATACAGTGGCGGTTTTCAAAGTGCAACGCCGGCAGTCATAAATTTAATTATCATTAATGTAATCGTTTTTATTGCTCAAATTACATTTGGTGGGTTGCAGGGCGAGAGCCGTGTTACAGATCTTTTTGCTTTGCATCATTACAAAGCAGATGTATTTGGTTTGCAGCAAATAATTACCCACATGTTTATGCATGGCAGTTTTATGCATTTGTTTTTTAACATGTTTGCTCTTTATATGTTTGGCTCTAACATTGAAAGAATGTGGGGTGCAAAGCGGTTTTTAATATTTTACTTTATATGTGGCATAGGCGCTGCCGTCGTACAACTTGTTAGTTATGCGTATGATTTTAGCATGTACGATAAAATGGTAATGAGTTACGAAGAAGTTGTTCAGTATCAGGAAGCATTAAGAATGAATGCAACAGTTGGTGCATCAGGGGCTATAATGGGTGTAGTTGCGGCTTTTGGATACCTCTTTCAAAATACAGAAATGATGATTATCCCCATACCAATTCCTATAAAAGCGAAATGGGCTGTACTTGGTATTATTGCAATTGATGTATTTAGTGGTATTGCAGGCAGGCCGGGAGATAATATCGCTCACTTTGCGCATATTGGCGGTGCACTTACAGGCTTTTTAATTGTGTATTTTCAGAACAGGAAAAATAGGAATACATTTTGATAGGTACTATTTTTCTTGACAAGTTGTCAAGAAAAATAGTACATTGCAGCGTAAAATAATATAATGAAAACTTTATCAGTAGGCGAATTTAAAGCTCAATTTTCAGCAGTGATTGAATGGGTAAAAGCTGGTGAACAGATAACGGTAACCTATGGCAAGAAAAAAGAAGTTATTGGTCATTTTCAACCTGCATCTTCAAAAAATCTCATTAAAAGAAAACTTGGTATTTACAATAACCTTGAGGGTTATAAAATGGCAGCTAATTTCAAAGAAACTAGCAACGAAGAATTTCCAATAAGCAAATGATGAACAAATATCTTTTAGATACTCATATATTTCTTTGGTTTTTCTTTGATAGTCAAAAATTACCAAAAAACATTTCAAAAGTTTTAATTAATCCCGAAAATGAACTTTACATAAGTGCAGTAAGTTTTTGGGAAATATCAATAAAATTCGAATCGGGCAAACTAAATCTTGGAAATTTTTCTCCATCGGATTTAAAAAATCTTGCCCTCCAAAATAAAATAATTCCAACCAATTTATCGTCTGATACATCATCCACTTTCCATAACCTTAAAACATCCTATCATAAAGACCCATTTGATAGAATACTTATTTGGCAGTGCATAACAGATGATTATATATTTCTTACGGAAGACGATAATATCAAACTTTATCGAAGCGAAGGTTTAAAAATAATAGAATGATTTGTAACATTGCTACCCTTTCCTCAAAATCACTTTGTATTTTTACATAATAATATTTACCAATGGGAGAAACTGATCGCAATCACCGAAACGAACGCAGACAAAGACAAAGAAGCAGGTTTACGCTGGGTGCAGATAGTAATGCACTGATGGCTTTGTTTGCAATAAATGTGGTGTTTTTTTTAATACTTATGGTAATACAGGTAGGTGTTTTTGTAGGTGAAAAGACCCCTGAATTTTTCTATACCCATATTGTTCAATGGTTTGAGCTACCAGCGGGTCTGTCACGCCTTTCAGAAAGGCCATGGACAATTTTAACTTACATGTTTACTGAAACCGGCGGTGGCATTATTCGTGGCATTACCAATATGATCTGGCTTTGGGCATTTGGTTATATTTTACAGCAAATGGCAGGTAACGATAAAATAATTCCTATCTACATTTATGGAGGCCTGGCGGGAGCATTTTTCTTTATTACTGCACATTATCTATTACCACCGCTTGCAGCTGCTAGAGACGGTGCAGGTTTGCTGGGAGCAAATGCCGGCGTAATGGCCGTTGCTATGGCTACAACAGCGCTCGAGCCAAACTATAGGTTTTTTACACAAATTCGAAATGGGATTCCTATATGGGTGCTCATGACCATCTATATTTTAATAGATTTTGCAGGCGTTGCAGGGTTTAGCGCAGCCTACAGTATGTCACATTTAGGCGGTGCAGCGGCAGGGTTTTTATTCATAATTTTTTTAAAAAGAGGCAAAGACGGAAGTGTTTGGATGAATAGGCTTTATACAAAATTTATAACGCTCTTTGAACCTAAAAAAATTACTACGCCTCCAAAAGATGATATTTTCTACAACAGTGGCAACAGAAAACCATTCACTAAAACAACCAATGTTACACAAAAAAGGGTTGACGAAATCCTTGATAAAATAAACCAAAAAGGTTATCGCTTTTTAACAGACGAAGAGAAAGATTTTTTAAAGAAGGCCGCTGATAATGAGGAGTTGTAAGTGATAATAAAACTTTTGAATTAGGTTTTTTATTTTTTTCTGACATTGCTTTTACAAATAAAAACAGCCGCCCATAATTTGGACGGTCGCTCACTTTTCAAATAGGGATTTAATTATTTGTGTATTCTATTCTGCCGGATTTTTTATCGGCTTTTCTACCAATTATATAACCACAGGCAGCACCAATTACACCGCCAATTATAGCACCTTTACCAACTTTGCCAATTACGGCTCAGGCTACTGCGTCTCCAACAGCACCAATAGTTGCACCTTTTGCAACACTACTCCATCCTTCATTTTTCTTTTTCGCAACAGGTGCAGTAGCTGTTGTACCGCCATCATCTACACCACTTGTTGAACCAGTGTTTGACGCTGTACCAGTATTGTTTTCGGTTGGAGTAGTTGGCTGTGTTGCAACTACAACGGGAGGTTCAACCTGTTGAACAACTTTTGGCGCAGCTTGCTTCTCTTTAATTCTTATAATTTTTGTAATAGTCCGTACCTCTGGTTTTGGGTTTGATGAAGGCCTTTCAGCAACCTCAACCAGTGTTTCCAAATCGTTTGCAGCAACATCTGTCGTACCGTTTGCAGCTTTGAGCAACGAGGTATTCGTAAACACTATTTTGTTTTTTGTTTCCAGGCTATTTTTTTTCTCAGTGTTACATGGAGCAAGTAAAAAAGTAGCTGCACATATGAAAAGTAGGATTTTTTTCATTTTAATAATTTTTAGTGTTTTACAACAATTTAATTACTATTATGGAAAATAATGCCAGCAGTTAATAATTAAAATCTAATCAGAAATTTTTATGTTAATCCTTTTTAACTTGCTTTATCTTTAATGTATGGCAGGTGGATTTATAAGAAAATTTGCAAAGAGTATTTTTGTTTTATGCAATGTTGCCATTGCCATAATCTTTCTGCTTGGCTGTTATGCATCTAGTTTTGACCCTCAGACTTTTTGGTTTTTTGGCCTTTTTACGCTTGCTTCACTTTACCTCTTAAGCGTATTACTTTTTTTTATTGTATGCTGGCTTTTTGCAAAAAAGAAATTTATGCTCATAAGTATTGCTGCAATAGCATGTGCGTGGAAACCGCTCGGCCATCTCATAAAACTTAAAACAGCAACTGATTTTACATTATCTAAATCTCCTCAAAATATCAGGATAATGAGCTGGAACGTGGAGCATTTCGATATTCTGGAACACAAAACACGCCCAGAAAGGAAATTTGAAATGATTGAAATGATAAACAAATACATGCCGGATGTTGCCTGTTTTCAGGAGATGGTTGGGGGAGACCAAGATTCTACAGCCATTAATTTTGTACCACAAATGGCCAAGCAATTAAATTTTGAATACTATTACTACAGTTATGACAGAAGAGACGATTTTGATAGTAAGCACCATTTTGGTATTATCACTTTTAGCAGGTTTCCAATTTTACATAAAGAAACCTATGCTTTTGGTGAAAACAATTACAATTCAACTTTTCAGAGTATCAACATTGTAAAAAATACGGATACTTTCAGTGTCTTTAATATACATCTTCAATCCCTAAAATTTAGTGATACCAACAGACAATACATAGAAGACCCTACACTAAATGGCGAATTAGATGTAGAAAAATCCAAAAACATACTTTCCAAACTTAGAACTGGTTTTATAAAACGAAAATTACAAAGTGAAAGAGTTAAAAATGCTCTTGATAAAAGCCCGTACCCGGTAATATTATGTGGCGATTTTAACGATGTACCCAATAGCTATGCTTACAATATGATTGGCAGGGGATTAAAAAATGCTTTCGCAGAAAAGGGTTCGGGTATTGGTAGAACATTCTATGGTATTTCACCAACACTTAGGATTGATAATATTTTTGCAGCTAAGCAATTTGAGGTTGAGCAATTTATCAGAATCAAGAAAAAACTCAGCGACCATTTCCCCATAATTGCAGATCTTACATTTATACACGCTGCAAACAAATAAAACACGCTATTATTCCTTCGTATTTCTTGTTGTTGTTTAAATATATTTGCAGCAACAGCACAACAATGAGGTATATAAGCGCAGTTATTAAGCCAGCATGTAAAGTAGCCTTGTGCAACCTGTAATTTTTACAAAAAATAAAAAATGGCATTAGAAATTTACAACACACTTACCAGAAAAAAAGAATTATTCAAACCGTTGGAAGAAGGTTATGTGGGCATGTATGTTTGCGGACCAACTGTGTACGGCGACGTTCATTTAGGTAATTGCCGTACGTTCATTTCTTTTGATATTATTTATCGCTACTTAAGACAGCTTGGATATAAAGTAAGATACGTCCGCAACATTACCGATGCCGGACATTTGGAAGGTGATCGAGATGAAGGCGATGACAAATTTAGCAAAAAGGCAAGGCTTGAAAAACTCGAGCCAATGGAAATTGTACAGCGTTACACTTTGGGTTTTCATGAGGTAATGCAGTTGTTTAATAATGTACCGCCAACCATAGAACCAACAGCTACAGGACATATAAGCGAACAAATTACCATGACGCAGGAAATACTTGCCAATGGTTATGCCTATGAAGTAAACGGTACCATTTATTTTGATGTGGAAAAATACAGCAAAGAAAAATCCTACGGGATTCTCACCAACAGAAAGCTGGAAGACTTACTGGAGGGCACACGGGAACTTGGCGGCCAAGACGAAAAAAGAGGTAGACTGGATTTTGCACTTTGGATAAAAGCAAAGCCCGAGCACCTTATGCAATGGCCAAGTCCCTGGGGCATGGGCTTCCCCGGCTGGCATATTGAATGCTCTGCTATGAGTAATAAATATTTGGGTAAAAGATTTGATTTGCATGGTGGTGGTATGGACCTTGCTGCCACACACCATACTAACGAAATTGCACAAAACGAAGCTTGTTTTAAAAAAAGCCCTGCACAAATTTGGATGCATACAAACATGCTAACCGTAAATGGTACTCGCATGAGTAAATCTTTGGGAAATGGTTTTCTGCCACACGAATTATTTACCGGTTCACACCCGTTACTTGATAAAGCATATTCTCCCATGACGGTGCGCTTTTTTATGCTTCAAACACATTATAGAAGTACGCTTGATTTTAGCAATGAGGCTTTACAAGCATCTGAAAAAGGGTTGAAACGACTTTGGGAAGCTTATGAAATTTTGCAAAAATTACAATATACCAGTGGTGAAGTTGATACAGAACTTGAGGAAAAAGTATTGGCATTGGTGAATGATTTTGATACATCTATGAATGATGATTTTAATACGGCAAAAGTGCTGGCTAGTATGTTTGAGCTTGTACCCGTAATAAATTCTATAAAAGATGGATTAATTGCCGTTGGTGCAATTATACAAGAAACTTTTGAGTTGCTTAAAGCACAAATGACCAATTACTTGACAATTGTTTTTGGTTTAAAGGCTGATGCAGAAATGAATAATGGTAAACTGAGCAATGTATTGAATCTTTTAATTGAGATGCGCAAAGAGGCGAAAACGAAAAAAGATTTTGCTACATCTGATAAAATACGAAACCAGTTGAAAGAAATTGGCATTATATTGAAAGATGAAAAGAATGGGGAGATGAGCTGGGGGGTGGAGTAGAGAATTTTTGATTGAGTAGGCTAAAAGCTTAAGAAGAAAACAAGAACAACATATAGCAATTCCTTTTCATTCTTTTTTCTTTTTGGCTTTTAGCCCAGGTATTGTTTTGGCAAAAGTTAATGAGGCAAAAACACACGATGAGTCGAAAGATTTTTTTACTTTTTTTCTTTCTTAGCTTTTATCCATAAACCCAGATTTTGCAATAGAACTTCCGATATCCTAACCGGTAAGACTTAATGGCAGTTGAATATTTTCCATTTCTCTAAAAATACCATCGTACCACTGCCTTCTTTTGAGCGGTACCGACATTT
>JBJXGJ010000142.1:0-51376 GCA_046153805.1 Ferruginibacter sp.
GCCAAGCAAATAAACTTTTGAAATAAAGATCACCAAAAAAACTGTCCACCCGCGAGCAGCAAAAGCAAACTTAAAAATGATGAAAAATGATTTACTGCTGAACAGTTCCGTCTGCCCGAGTGTGAACCGCAAAGCGAACATGGTGCATAACACAATATTACACGCAACTCACCATATTTCCTAAATTTCAATATGTTGTTCGACAATGCTCTAGTGATACATTTTCAATTGTCGATGCAGTTGGTTAAGAGCAAAGAGGCTTAACCGACAATTTAAAATGCAGTTGGACAAATTTTGATAATCAATTAATTAGTTTTATACGTTCTACACCGCTTCAATAAAAGCTCAAAAAAGCTCCCCTGCCCCGCATAGCCCGGATTGCAGTGGATGCCGCTGCCTTTGAGCGGCAGCAACGCAAAGCCGGAGACAAATCTTCAGCAAAGTTCGTCAGCCCATGCTCCGCATCTAACAAGTAAATAAAATCACGGCAGAGAAAATGAGTTAACAAGAGGTTTCGCAGAGCAGATTATGTCTCTGCGTAAACTCTGCTTCTTTGCTCCTCTGCGGTGAACCCACTAATTCAAACTTCTAAAATCTACAGGCACCAATTTGCTTACGCCGGGCTCCTGCATGGTTACGCCGTAAATAACATCTACGGCGCTCATGGTTTGTTTGTTGTGGGTTACAATAATGAACTGCGAGTTTTCGCTAAACTGTTTTATCATGTTGGTAAACTTGCCTACGTTGGCATCATCGAGCGGGGCATCTACCTCATCTAAAATACAGAATGGCGCAGGCTTTATTAGATAGATGGCAAACAACAATGCTGTGGCTGTGAGGGTTTTTTCGCCACCGCTTAGCTGCCCGATAGATGATGGGCGTTTGCCTTTTGGTTTGGCAACAATATCAATACCAGTCTCTGCAAGGTTTTCAGGATCTACGAGTACCATATCAGCCGTATCTTCATCTGTAAAGAGCGCCTTAAATACTTTTTGAAAGTTCTCTCTGGTTTTATTAAACGTATCTAAAAACTGCTGGTTGGCAGTTGCTTCTACTTCCTGTATGGTTTGCATAAGGCTGTCTTTAGCCGTTACCAGATCGTTCTTTTGTTCTAAAATAAACTCATAGCGCTTCTTCATTTCGGTGTAGGCTTCTATGGCTGTGGGGTTTACTTCGCCCATGTTTTCCAAGCGCTTTTTCATGCGGTCGTTGCGCTCTTTTAAATCTTCCACGGCATCTGTACCGGTACGTGGTTCGTCTATTATCACATCAAGGTCTACCCTAAACTCCACGCTCAGCCTTTCTTTCATGCCGCTTAGCTGCAGTTTAAGATCGGTGAGTTTATCCTTAATTTCTGTAAGTAAGGTATCTATAAACTCTTTCGATTTTTGCTTTTGGCGAAGTGCAGCTTCCTTTTCTGTGAGTGCATTTCGCAGGTTATAATATGCCTGGTCTGCTTCGTTTAGTTGCTTCTCATCCGTCTCTTTGTTTTGCAACATGGTTACGAGCAAGGCTTCTATTTCCTGCAAAGTTTCTGCAGTGGTATTGATGGCTTCATCAGAATCTTTTAGCTGCACGGTGCTGCTTTCTACCTGCACCTGTAAATCTGCGAGCTGGTTTGTTTTAAAATCAAGCTCGGTTTTTAAAGAAACCACTTTACTTTGCTGCTTTGCAAAATTGATGTTGCTTTCGTTGTAAGAGGCACCTGCAAAATTATATTCCTGCTCCGCTGAAGCATAGGCTGCTTCTATGGTTTGCAGCTTATCTGCCAGTTCTTCTAACTGTGTATTAAATTTATCGAGTTCTGTTCTGGTATCAGCAATGGCATCGTGGTTTGTTTCTAATTGTGTTTCCAAATCAGCCGATCTTGTGCCTCCGGTTGTTTGCTGCTGGGTAAGATTTTCAATTTTATTTTGCAACGAAAACACCAGATTGGTAAGGCTGTTAATATCCTGCTGGGTTTGCTTTATTACATTTTCTTTTAACTGCTCGTTAAAATTCATTACTTCATTGTGCTTTGCCTGAATCTCCATTTTTAATGCAGCTACGGATGCATTCTGTACAATAATTTCTGCCTGTAGTTTCTCCAGGTTTTTTGCACGACCAATTTTTTTACCTTCAAACATGCCCACACTTCCTCCGGTGATGGCGTATTTTCCTTTTACAAATTTTCCTGTTTTTTCTAAAATAACAGAACCGTTGCTTTGTTCTAATGCGGCTTCGTTTTCTGCAATAAAAACGTTGCCCAACAATTGCTTTGCAAGGTTTGCATATTTGGCATCAAACTCCACCACATCCATTGCTGGCAATGTATCTGCCGGCGTTGTGTGCATGGTGGTATCAGTAAATTTATCGAGCAAGAAAAAGTTCGCTTTGCCTTTTTTATTTTCATCCAGCAAATGAATGGCCTGTAAACCTTCTGCCAGATTATTTACTACGTAGTAATTCAAATAAGGATCAAGCACATTTTCTACTGCTGCACGGTATTCTTCTTTTACATAAATAATATCTGAAAGCAGCGGTGCATCTTTGTTCCACCCATTGTTGTTGTGCAAAAACTTTACACTTTCCGGATAGCCTTCCATTGAATCTACGAGGCTTTTCAACAAATCGTATTCGTTGGTACGGGCATCTAACTTGCGGGTTTCATCAGCTAAGTTATTGCGCATGCCTTCCATCATATTTTGGGTAGCGAGTATTTGCTCCTTTGTACGATCTTGGTGCTCCTGCAATTGTTGCAGATCTGTTTTTTTATGTTCCAGCTCTGCTTCTTTCTCTATTTTTTCAGCTTCTAATGTTTGTAATTGTGCGGCTCTTGTTTTTTGCTCTTCGCCCAGTTGTAAAATGGTGCGCTGCAAATTTTGTATGCTTGTATCAGCAACTGCTACTTTCTTTTCTGCGTCAAACCTGTTCAATTGAATGGCTTGGTTTTCTTTGCGCAACAAATCAATAGCGCTCCTTTTATCGTCAAAAAGCCTGCGCTTATCTTCTACTGCTTCTTTAAGGTCTTCCACTTTTTCTTCCAACTCAGTTACCTTTTGCTTCTCCTCTACTATTTGGTTGCTGGTAAAAGTGATGCTTTCCTGCAAGCCCAATAATTGTCCAGATGCTTTCTTTAAAAACTCATCTAAACTTGCTTTTGTTTCCTTTAAGTATTGTACTTTTTGGCTGCTGAGGTTTTTTTCGTTTTCCTTGCTGCGTACTTTATCCAACATTTCGTTGTAAGTATGCTGCATTTGCTGCAATGCTTTTTCTTTTTCCACAAAAGCCAGCTTTTCCTGTTCCAATGCTGCATCTTCCCCGGCAATGGCAACTTCAAGCTCAATGCGCTTATCTACTTCCTGCTGCTGTTGTGCATTTAAATCTCTGTAGGTAATATTAAAACCTTCTAATGCCGCTTTTGCAAGCTCTATAGAAACCTCTTTGTATTCTTTTTTTATTTCGAAATATTTCTCTGCTTTCTTTGCCTGGTTTTCGAGGCTTTTAAGCTGGTTGTTTATTTCAAACAACAGGTCTTCAATACGAGCAAGATCTTGCTCAGTAGCATCTAGCTTTAGTTTAGCTTCTTTCTTTCTTGTTTTGTAAATGGTAATGCCCGCAGCCTGTTCCAACATTTTGCGGCGGCTGTTTTCTTTGTCTTTAATAATATCATCTACCATTCCCAGCTCAATAATCGCATAACTGTCTGTACTTACGCCAGTATCCATAAAGAGATTATGAATATCCTTCAGGCGACACGCAACATCATTTAGTCTGTATTCACTCTCGCCACTTTTATAATATTTACGGGTAACCGTTACGGTATTAAACTCTGTTGGGAGAAGGTTTTTTGTATTTTCAAAAGTAAGGCTTACTTCTGCCAAGCCGCTCGCATTACGGGTTTTGCTGCCGTTAAATACCAAGCTTTCCAGGTTTTCGCTTCTTAGATTGCTTATTTTGTGCTCACCAATTACCCAGCGAATGCTGTCAATAATATTGCTTTTTCCACAGCCGTTGGGCCCAATTACGCCGGTAATGCCTTCATCAAAATTGAGAACCGTTTTATCAGCAAAACTTTTAAATCCTTTAATTTCTAAACTCTTTAAGCGCACAATTTCTAATTTTTAAGTAAGGCGGCAAACATACACGAATTTGTGGAAAACTAAAAGTGATGTTATAGGTTTGTGTTCACAGGCAATGCACATAAAATGCATCAGCGACGCCGGGAAACTTATATTAAATTAAAATATTTTTGTATAAATACTACCTTAATGGCTTTTCTGCCCAACGTTCATTCAATGCTACCCGATGTTTACTTAGTTTGGTAGGTAGAACTTATTAAAACAATTTGTTGTAAAAAAGTACCAATAATCTGGGTAAAAAGGAAAATTTTAGCAAGGCAAAGCCCATCGCTATGGCGTATTTCTTTTGCCAGCCATGGCTTATTTTCTAACAAAGAATTTGAAACTGTGCCATTTTAAATTTGAACAACCAGGGAATTTTTTATTCGAGATTAAGGCTCTCCTATTAGATCTCTTATTACCACACTGGCAGCAACAGCACCAAACACAGCAGGCATGTAGGATACAGTGCCGTAAGCAGATTTTTTATAGTTGCTACCATCCGTCAAAATAAGGCTTTCCTTTTTAGGTTGCTCGGCAGAAAAAACACATTTAATGCCATTCCTAATCTGATAATTACGCTTGAGCATTTTTCTTATTTGCTGGGCAAATACACAATGGTGGGTTTTAGAAATATCTGCCACCTGTAAGCAGGTAGGATCGAGTTTTCCACCGGCGCCCATGCTGCTCACAATCCGTATTTTTTGTTCGGATGCTGCTACAAGGAAAGTAAGTTTTGGTGTTATGCTGTCTATGGCATCAATAACATATTCAGGTTGTGCTGCCATTTGTTGCAATACCATCTCTGGCTGTATAAATTCTTTTATAGTAATTATTTGTACTTCAGGATTTATGGCCCGTAAACGCTCCGCCATTACTTCAACCTTGTATGCCCCATGATTTGTTGCAAGAGCCACCAGTTGCCTGTTACGGTTTGTTGGGTCTACAATATCTCCGTCAATAATTGTCATTTTCCCTACACCACTTCTCGCAATAAATTCTGCGGCAAATGATCCTACGCCTCCCAAACCTACTATCATTACATGGCTTTGAGCCAGTTTTTCCAAACCGGTTTTGCCTATTAATAATTCGGTTCTGCTTAACCATGAAAAATTAGTCATCATTTGTTAAATAATTTAACGCCAAAAACCTCTTGGGCATTTTTAATAATTTGCAATTGTATTTGTTTTAAAGAAAGATTGAGAATATAAGCAGCCTGTTCATAAATCGTTTCGATTTTCACGGCAGCATTATCGGTTTCAAAAAATATTTTTTCAAGCGGCAGTTCCCGTAGAATTTCTCCTTTTTTTTCGCTTAGAATTGATTTGCCAAATGAAAGAAAATAGCCATTACTCGTTAGGTTTTGAGCAAGTTCTTTATGCTTGCTAAAGCCATGAAATATCACCGGCACTTTATTATTTTGTTGTCTAAGTATATGCAGCACTTCTTCAAACGCCCTTACACAATGAATGATGAGTGGCTTTTCTAATTTGTTGGCCAACATGACCTGTGCAGCAAACACATCCTGCTGCAAAGCAAAATCAGTGTCACAAACTTTATCCAATCCACACTCCCCAACTGCCAAAACATTTTCTAATAAAACTGCTTAGGATTAATGGTTTAGTTCGCAAACCTAATAGATTTATATGGGACAGGTTCCATTTGTATAGCCCTTGCCATTAATTTATCAAGAATTGTATCTAGAAATGCTCTTCTATTAAATCTAAAATGAAATTCATCCATGTAATTTTGTAACCTATTGCCTTTACATTTGTGATGAACACCCCTCAACCAATTTTTTATGTTCATAATATGAGTGTGTAGTTCTGGAAAACCCTTACCTTTTTCACTTAAGACTTTTTCTATTTTCCAATCTTTTTTTAAAGGCCAGTAGCCACGCCATCCGTCAGTTGCTATTTCACTTTCAAGTTTTATTTTTTGTTCGAAAAATGGTTTTAATTGCTCCGTTGACGCATTCTCTATTACCTTAGCGTATGCCCTTCCAATGGTTATTTTTCCTTTGTTGTCGGTTACTTTTTCTACAGCCAATACCACTAACTGTTTGCTCTTTAAGCTACGTCCACGGGCATTTTCATCAAAACCCCCTACCAAAAATTCATCCACTTCTACTTTACCTTCTAAAGGAAATTGGTCTGAACTTTTCATTGCATTTTGATACTTTGCCTTTAACAACCAAGCACTCATTTGGCTACAGCCAAACTCTTTTGCCAACTCGCAAGACGACATACCTTTCTTCTTCACACTAATCCTAAAACCCATCTCAAAGGCTCTGAGTAAACCAAGCTTACATTTATGAAACAATGTATTAGCTGTTACTGATTCATCATAACCACAATTTTTACATCTCCGGTAAAACCATTGACGCCCTTTTCCATATTCTTTTTCACCGCACTTTATACATTTGTAACCTTTTCCCCATTTTATCTCTATCAAATAATTTAAACAATCCTCCTCTGTTTTAAAGCGAGCACGAAATTCTTGTATTGATAATGTGTTTACCATGACTAATATATTTAGTGTAAAAATACTAAATATATTGGCAAATTGAACTTTTGCGAACTAAATAATTAATCCTATAAAGTTATTAATGGTCTTAATGATATTTTAACTATGTAAATTGATTACCATCTTTCTTCCTCATTTATATCTACATTTTTAGAACGGTTTTCTTCTCTCGATTTTATTTTTTCTAACTGCCGTTGAATGAACAACGCAGCGATAATTTTCCCGGCATCTTCCTTTTTATTTTCTGCCAAAAGCTTGTTTAGTTTGGTTTCATTTATATCTGCTCGGTATAGAATATAAATGAGTTTATTAAAATCATGTACGATAAGATAATTTATTTTTTCTGTAAGAAAATTTACAAAATTACTTTCTGTTGATTCTATGCTGAAGGACTGGTTTACAACCTGTACAATGTCATTTTCCATATTTAAAATTTTTCTAAGACACCCAATGCAAAAAGAGCAAAGTCGTATTTTGTTGGATCTTTTTTATCCAGTGTTTTCATCGCTTCCGTAAGTTCTACTGCTGCAAGCCAATCAGTAGGTTTTCTTGTTAAAAGATTGAAATGTCTAGCAACCCTGAACACATGCAAATCTAAAGGTATTACTAATTGAGATGGAGAGATGTTTTTCCATAAGCCAAAATCCACACCTTTATCGTCATTCCTTACCATCCACCTCAAATACATATTTAACCTTTTACAACTGGATTTTTTTGCGGGAGATGCAACATGTTTAAGCGTACGCTTGGGGACATGCTCGAGCGAAAAAAAATAATCGTAAAAGCCGTTTAATCCATTCTCAATATTTAAATCCCCTTTCGTAATAGATTTTGTAAAAGCAGATTCCAGAGATAGATTTTCGCTGTAATGATGTTGAAAGAAAGCCACAAAATACAGGAGGTCAGTTGGGTTAAAAGTTCGGTGTTTAAAATTCAATAGTTTTTTTAAATCCGTACTTGTGTGGTGCAAACAAAATTGATGAGGAGCATTATCCATCAACTGCATTAGTTGTTTGCTTTTATTGATGATGGTTGTGCGGTTGCCCCATGCAAAAATAGCAGCGAAAAAGCCTGCTATTTCAATGTCCTGTTTTTTTGTAAACAGATGTGGAATGCAGATAGGGTCGGGGTCAATAAAAAAAGGTTGATTATATTCATCAACCTTTTTATTTAGAAAATCTTTGAGTTTATTATCAATCATTTATTTTTTAATAGTTCTCAGCTCTTAGGCTATTTTAATTTTTTTTAATAAACGCATCACTTCTTTTTCCATGTACTACACCAATAATTATTGCCTCATAATTTGCACTTAAATAGTAAAATACTCTATAGGGAAATTTCGAAATTTCAATACCTCTTACATTCTTTTTTAATAAAGTATAAATTTTGGGGGTTCGTTTTAATTTCTCAATCGAAATTTCGAAATTGTTAATGAGTCTTAGTCTTATAGCTTTGTCTTTTTTATTATACCATTCTATTGCAGCCTTCAAATCACCTAAAGCAGTTTTAGTAATTACAAGTTCATATACCATACCCCTTTTTTATTTGTGCTCTTGCATCTTCCCATTTTAAAATATCTTTTGGGTTATTTAAATGTTCTTGTAACCGAATTTCAGCTAAGACTTTTTCTTCCCCAGTAATTGGTAAATCTTCATCTTCTATACTCTCCCATAATGCTACTGCAATGTCATACCGCTCAATAACAGGTAGCTTAAGTAATTCTTCTGTATTATAAGACATAACTTTATTTTTTGTATACTAAAAATACTAAAATTAATTTGCTCTGGTAAATTTGCAATAGTTTTTTAAAAGACTTCAAAATCAATTACTTAAATACTTTACCCAATTGCCATCTTTAAATCTTCTACTAAATCCTCTGCATCTTCAATCCCAACACTCAACCTAATTAAGCCGTCTGCCAAGCCATTTTTAATTCTTTCCTCTCTCGGTATGCTTGCGTGGGTCATACTTGCAGGATGATTTATTAACGACTCTACTCCGCCCAAACTTTCTGCCAAGGCAAACAATTTGGTTGAAGTAAGCACTTTGTTCGCAGCTGCGATGCTGTCATCTTTCAAAACAAAACTCATCATACCACCAAAGCCACGCATTTGTGTTTTTGCAATTTCATAATTGTGGTGGTCCTCAAAACCACACCAGTAAACTCTTTCTACTTTAGGGTGATTGCGTAAAAAATTTGCAACGATCATTCCATTTTCGCAATGCGCTTTCATACGTACATGTAAGGTTTTAATACCTCTCAACACAAGAAAACAATCCATTGGTCCCGGCACTGCGCCACAACTTTTTTGTATAAAAAACAATTGATCTCTCAGGCCATCATCATTCATAATTAATGCACCCTGTATAACATCACTATGCCCACCAAGGTATTTTGTGGCAGAATGCACTACTATATCTGCACCAAGGTCTAAAGGGTTCTGAAGGTATGGCGATGCAAAAGTATTGTCTACACACAACCATGCACCGGCAGTTTTAGATATTGCCGCAACCGCTTTGATGTCGGTAATATTCATCAATGGATTGGTTGGTGTTTCAATCCATATTAATTTTGTATTAGGCGTTACAACTTTTTCAATATTGGTAACGTCTGTTGTATCTACATAGATAAATTTGATGCCGTATTTTTCAAATATTTTAGTAAATAGTCTGTACGTACCGCCGTACATATCATTGGCACAAATCACTTCATCGCCTGGGTTCAGCAATTTTATAACAGCATCTGTAGCTGCAACGCCGCTGCTAAAGGCAAGCCCATGTTTCCCATTTTCGATGGTTGCCAATGCATCTTCCAGAGCTTTCCTTGTTGGGTTTTGGCTGCGGGCATATTCATAGCCTTGGTTTACCCCGGGAGCTTGCTGCACATAAGTGCTCGTCTGGTAAATAGGGGTCATTATAGCACCTGTACTTGGGTCAGGCACGGTACCGGCATGTATAAATTTTGTACCTAATTTATGCGAATTGTTACTCATATATTCTAAATTATTGTATTGCAAAATTAACCCAAAAAATTTCTTTGAGGCAAACTTAATAAAGCCTTCTACCATAAAATACTCACAAAATAGTAGCAAGGTTTAAAAACCTCCAATCTATATTTTCCAGTTCATGCGCATGTTTGGGCTCTATTTTCTTACTAAGTACAGAAGGATTTAAGATATGTTCCAGCACAAGTTTTTCTTTTGAATGAAAAATCATCTCCTGTATTCTTTTATTTTCAAGCCATAATTTTTGTGGCGTTTCAAAACCTATTTTATTTGTATTCCATAAAACTTTATGAGGTATTTTTTCCGCCATTGTTTTTCTGAGAATAGATTTTGTAAAGCCATCGTTTATTTTAAATGCAGCCGGCAGCGAGAAAATAAAACTCACGAGTTCAAAATTTAAAAATGGCAACCTCACTTCTATACCATGCGCCATGCTGTTTCGGTCTGCATAACGCAGCAGTTCTTCCAGCCCATGTTGCATTGTATTGTAATAAAGTATATCATTCAGTTTTGTAACAACAGGTTTGTAAATACCCTGCCATTCTTTTCCTTTTATTTTTTGCAATAGTTCGCTGCTAATAAACTGGCTGTCAATTATTTTATTATAAGCTCGCTTTTCCAGTGCTAAAGCTGTATGTGCGGGTAAATAGGATGCTGCAATGTTTTTGAAATTCCACTTTAAGGGAATTTTATTTTTTTCAAACAATCGCCTTTCTTTCTTTATCTCTTTAAATTTTGCTTTGCTGCTTAATTCCTGTAAGTACCAATGCAAATATTTTGTATAACCCGCTATTGTTTCATCGGCACCCTGCCCATCGAGCAAAACCTTAATATTATTGGCTGCAGCCAGTTCGTACACTTTGTATTGTGCATAAATACTTGATGATGTAAATGGTTCTTCCTGGTGGTAACAAAGTTTATCAAAGTCTTGTAAAAACCCCTCTGCTGTTGGTGTTACGGTGTTGCTGTTTAAATTAAGTTCGTTGCATAATTCTTTTATAAAAATGCTTTCGTCTTTATCAAAGCCTGGGAACACAGCAGAAAAAGTTTTGAAATTACTTTTATTAATTGTAGGCTGCCGTTGAATAAAATAGGCAATAGTTGAGCTGTCGATACCGCCACTTAAACTGGACCCAACAGCTACATCACTTCTTAAGCGACGGGTGATGGATTTTTCCAATAGAAACTCTAACTTTTCCATAGCCTCCTCTTCCTGTATTCTGATGCTGTTTTCCTTATTAATATCTCTGTACCTAAAAAGCGTAAACTGCATTGTTGTTAAGCAAAGGGAGCCAGCATGAGCGGGTGGTAACGAGAAAATATTTTTATAAAAAGTCTGTGATTTGTTTGCAGCATTTTGCACCTGCCCTATGGCCAGATAATTGGCTATCATCTTTTCATCAGCAGTTTTAAAAATACCTATTGCCCACAAAGCTTTCATTTCGCTTGCAAAAGCAAATGCATCATCATCCAAAAAATAATAAAAAGGCTTTTCTCCAAAAATATCTCTTGCACAAAAAAGTGATTGTAATTGCTCATCCCAAATTGCAAAGGAAAACATGCCATCAAAATATTTTACGCAATCATTCTTGTAAAAATCAAAGGCTGCAAGTATTACTTCGGTGTCGCTTTGTGTATTAAAATGATAGCCTGCTTTTTGAAGATCTGACCGAATTTCTTTGTAGTTGTAAATTTCGCCATTGTAAACAATGCTGTATCTTTTTAAATAGTGCATTGGCTGGGCGGCAGCGTCTGACAGGTCTATAATCGCAAGTCTTCTGTGAGATAATCCTGCAGTGTTTTCATTGTTTACCCACAAGCCCTCGCCATCTGGCCCACGATGTTTGAGAATATCTGACATCGTTTTTAGCGAGCATGCATTTACCAGCGCTTTATTGGGAGAAATGATACCTGATATTCCACACATGCTGTAAATATAAATACTATGAACCACATACAACCTCACAGCTTTCTTTACAAACTAATAAAATGGAGAGTAGGAGTTACTTTCCTTTTGAAAATACGATGGGCAAAACTGATTTTACATTATCCCATGCCATTACCAAATTAGCACCGGTGTCGGTGTCTTCAAAGAGCATGGTAAAATCTTCTGCTGTCGGTTGTTGTTTTGTTACGGGTATATCAGTTCTAAAAACATCTTTACTCTCGTTAATGTGCAGCCCCCAGGTATTTAGGTTACAGTTAAAAATGAGTGTCCACCGATCTGCATGTGGAATACAGTATAAAACGTAGGTTCCCTTTAAAATATTTTGTCCTGAAATATTCACGTTTTCAAAAAACTGAATTTCTGTAGCTTCATTTGCTCCAAGCCTCCAGGGTACATTGTAAGCGCAAAGATTATCTTTTGATTCGCCAAAAAGTGCTCTGCCTTTTTTATGCGGTCGGCTGTAGGTTAATTTAGCAATCAACTTTAATGAGTCATTGCCTTTCATTTTTTCAATTGGGTAATTTGCAGGACACCAGCTCACATCAAGAGGAGATTGGTCCATTTTTACATAAGGGTTGTTGGAAGTTTTACTGGAGTCTATTACAGTGCCTGCCGTATTTTCTTTTTTAGCAGGAGATGTACATGACAAAATAAATAACGTAAAAAAAACAGATACCCTTGTTAGAGAACGATTCATATAATTACATTGATATTGGCAAAGTTATTTTAACATTATCCCAGCCTGCATTTATAGCAAAGCCGTCTTTTGCTTTTTCAAAGTAAATAAAAAAGGCTTCGGCAATATCTGTTGTAGCTTGTACAGGCACATCTACTCTTACAACATCTTTGCTTAATTCATATTTAAAAGAACCCCAGCTGTTTAAATCTTTATTGATGATAATCGTCCATTTATCTTGTGCAGGAATGGCAAAAATAGAATACTTTCCTTTTTTGATTTTTGTTTTATTAATCGTTACGTCTTTAAAAAATTCAATTTCTGTATTTTCATTTGCCCCAAATCTCCAAACTTTATCATATTCTACTATGTCGCCAAAAATAACCCTGTTGTTTTTTAATGGTCTGCTATATATAACCCTTGCTGCAATGGGTTCCTGTGCTTTATCCTGTATTTTTAACAATGGGTAATTTACAGGGTAAGTGCTCATATCTAAAGGAGATTTATCTATTGTGGGAATAGTAGACTGCGCCATAGAACCAAGTGCAAAAAATAAACTACCAATAAAGATCAATATCATTTTTTTCATGTCTATATTTTTGCGTGAAGCCTCGCCCCTTTAGTTTATTAAAATGTATATACTATCAATGCATTATACTATCAAGGATGTATTTGCCTTTGCAATTTTGTAAATATAGAAACAATATTTTATCTCAAATGAAATTATCGTAAAGCACGCGGTTTTATCTCACATCGTTTGATTAAAATCCAGTATTATGAGATTCAGCATTTCCTTGGCAGTTGTTTTTATGGCATTTATCTTTTCATCTTGCGAAAAAGATACATGCGAATAGAATAGGCAGATGCCTGAAGATTGGCCAACAATTATTACACTAGGAGGAAACGGTGCAGTAAACAATGCCGCTTATAAAGACTGTATTTATTATCCCATCTGCTCAGGCTCCGTGTACAAATACAGCGATACGAGCGCAGGCTTCACAGCCCCAACGACAAACAGTTATATACTTACTTACGTGAACGACACCACGATAGAGACTAAAACGTATAAAACATTTACGGGAGCAGGCCAACAAAACACTTTCTTTAATTGCACAGCAGGGGTATCTACTTCTGTTATTTTAAATGGCACTACACAGGGTGGTACAACCCTGCCGTAGGTAAAAATTACTGCGCTATAAGCAACGAACTTGTAGGTACTTCTTGGTCAGATATTATTTAAAATATGGGACAGGATGCTACGTATGCTTACACTGTTGTATGTAAAGGAAGCCCAAGGACCGTGGCGGGAATCACCTACCAGAATGTGATACATTTACATGAGCAAACAACCTTCAATTTTAGCGTTATAACCACCCCTGTACGGTAGGGCGAATATTATCTTGCCAAAGGCATTGGCTTAATTGAAAGCGTGAATATTGATGATTCTAGCGGTGCTCAACTTTCGCATCATGTGCTTATAAGTGCAACCATTCCGTAAATTTATTCCAAAACCCCTTCCGTTATTTCCGTCCACAATTCCCTGTAACAGCGGGCTGCATCGCCACTGCGGGCAAATTCTTCAATAGGCTGTTTGTGAATACCCATCTTTTCTACATCAGATAAATAGGGGATATAATTACCAAAAAAGCGTTTGTCTTTAAACAACTGCTCCATTATTTCGTGGTGCATGTTTTTGCGAAGGTCCGTCATGGTAAAAAAGCACATCAACTTTGCCATATCAATATCCTTTTCTTTAAAATAATCTTTTACCATATTGTAGGTACGTACACTTAAGGTAGTTGGGATCATAGGCATCAATACAATATCTGCTGCGCTAAAAATATTTTCGCTCAGGGCACTAAAACCCGGCGGGCAGTCAATAAAAACAAAATCGTATTCCCCGTTAAACTGTTTTAGTACACTCTTTAATCTGTTCTTATTTCCCCGCATTTCGTCCAGCATTACATCAAAACTTTTGGCTGAATCGTCTGCCGGAATAATATCTAAATTTTCGTAACCGGTCTCCATTAAAACCGCTTCCAGATTTGCATCTTTACTGATCAGTTTTTTTATACCGGGGTGTGTTTTAGGCTTCTGCTGAAAGTAGAAAGAAGTAGCTCCCTGCGGATCAATATCCCATAACAACGTTTTATAACCTTCTTTTGCAGCTAGATAGGAGAAATTTACACAACTAGCCGTTTTACCTACACCGCCTTTAAGATTGTACAATGCTATCACTATCATAAAAATTGATTTTTAGTATATGTATGAATAGGAAAATTAATGCATAAATATAAAAATAAATACCAATGCTTACAAAAAAGTAAAATCCTTCGTTGTGATTTACTTTTTTTAATTTTCCATTTTGCATAAAAAAAGCAGGTGATGGTGAAGTGAATTGCTCTTAAAATAAATGTATAAATATTAATTAGCCGCTGTACCTGCCTCTTCTTTTTGTGCTTTTTGAGTTGTGTATAGAAACTGCCCAGTCTTCACAACTCAATTTTTTCCATTCTTTATAAAACGTATTTGCTGCGGCAATTTTGCTTTTTACCTCATCCACAATTACGCGTTTGTATTCTGCTATTTCGTTTAGGGTGGCAAGGTTTATCGCTTTTCAGCTGATATATTTACACGCTATCTAAATGAATTGGAAAAATAATTTACACTCTCTACAAATGAGCATACTATCACCAATCAAAACAGCTACCAATGTTTTTGTGTGGGGTTAAATTATTTTCCAACGTTGTGCCCATTCTGGTTATCCTATTGGTCCAGTTAAGAATAATCGCTTCAGGAAATTTTTCATCGGATGCTTTTAACTCCTGTAGGCACACTACAGCGGGCTTCGTTTCTGCAAGCGGCGCAGTAATACTGACAGCCTGCCATTTACACCATTACATTGTAGGCTTCTATTTTTATAATGTAAATTTTAGGATTGAAGATGATATAAGGATATTAGGAATCCTTGGTTTGGATGAGCATAAATATTGCCAATTCGTTTATCGGAGTCTTCAATATTTATCCATGAAAACATTCTCCCTAAAGGTACCGACTAACTCACTATTGCATCATCGCATTTATTTTGTTCTGCCACTCGTCCTCGAACACAACTTGAAATTCAAAGTCATGGTCGGGGAACTCGTCAAACAATTCTTTCCATGCTTTTTTTGCACCTAACTCGTTGCATAAAGTAAAAACGTCCTGCTTATATTTTGTGTCTTCGTTTTTTAAGTGAATACCTTTTGTTTCCAAAACAAAAATGGTGTCGTAATCGGCCTCACCCCCCGCCCTCTCAAAAGAAGAGGGAGCTTTGGCAGCAACAAAATCAGGATAAATTTTATTCTTTTTCCAGCCTTGTATGTGATAGTCTTGCCTACTCATATTGCGATACCACCATAATAATTTTTCTTGCTCATCTAAATAAATGGCAACTGACTTTTCAAGTTCATTAATATTTTCTTCCGGCACATAATCAAACAATGATTTTTGAATAGGGGTATTTGTATGTTCATTAAACAAAGGTTTGTTGCTCTTAATTTTTATCCTGTGTGGCAATAGATGATGTCCCTTTTCTTCAAGTAAAAAGAAATGCAATTGCCTTTTGTTAACCAGTTTTTTAAAAACACTTTCCGCAAATATATTTTTCTGCTTCTCTAAAATCTTTTTAAGTTCTTCAATAATGAAAACAAAGTTGGAAGCAATGGTTTCCATGTCATACTTTTTTGCAAGTAGTTCAATAGCTTCGTTTCCTAGGTTGTAACATATCCACGGGTTAGGTACAATCTCCGAAATTTGCCTTGCTAAAAATGCTTCGTCTATTTCCAAAGTTCCTTTTGTTTCCAATCTTCCTGTTTCTTCTAATAACTCTTTTTCTTCTTTGCTTAAACCTAAAGTCAATTCCTGCTCTTTACTTTTTTTATGGGTCAAAGTTCTTTCCGCTATTTCAGAAATATCTATTTTCGTCCAGTCAATTTCACTTAATATATCCACTTCAAAAATCAAATCCCGCCAGCTATCTTTTTTCTGTATTACAAATTTTGGTAAATAAATTTTACCTTCAAACTTTTTAAAGCCCGGACGGTATTGAATTTCTCTATCTTTTAAATTATCTATTCCTTCGCCTCCTTCATCGCTTACCAATCTTCCTGCGATGTCGCCCAACCCTTCATCTTCCAAACCATTTTTAATTTCTCTTACCAATTTACTTGCATTGGGTTTGAAAGTGAAAATATAACACTCGTCTAATGCTTTTACCTTGGTTTTAATTGCTTTAGGCTGCCTTAAAATTCTACCAACTAACTGGGTAATTCCTGTTGCAGAACCAGGATTGGTTAAGATAGTAAGTATGTAAGCAAATGAACAATCCCAACCTTCCTGCAACGCTTGCTTGGTGATGATGTAACGAATATCACAACGCTGCGAAAACAGGTCTATGCCTTCAATATCGTCTTTCTCACTGCTCTTAATGGCAATATGAGTTTCAGGAACATTGCATCGCTTTATCAAATATTCTTTAGCATCTTCTGCATGAATAAAATCTGAACCTCTTTGATCTTTTCCTGTTCTTTCAACCTGTATCAAACAAATTGGTCGAATATATTCACCAGTATTTTCTTCATATTCTTTGGCTGATTTTTCTAAATCTTTTTGTTTCTCAAAACTTGCCAGCATTGTATCTTTCCAGTCAAGGCTTGTTTTATTGGTAAGATGAATATCCAGTTTTATCATTTCTTCTTCATGCAATTCCCGTCCGGTTATTTTCACCAGTTCGTTACTGCCTTCTGGTGGCGTTGCACTCAATTCAAGAATGAAAGAAGGATTAAAATTTCTTACTGTGTTTCTTGCATTTTCGCCATAAGCCCTGTGTCCTTCATCTATGACTACTAATGGTTGCAATACTTTTAATGTATTACCCAATGAAGTTTTTATTTGTCGCTGAAATACTTCTTCCTTTTCGCCAAAGCAATCAAGGTTGGTTATTTTCTTTAAGAGTTCTTCCTGTGCAGGATAATTATCTTCGGCAGGAAAGAAGTCTGTATAACCTCCGGCATCACGAAATACTTTTAATGTTTCTTTGTTTTGCCTGTTGGCAGATGGCAGCATCAACATCAGCACCATTAAATTTTCTTCCACATCCAAACGGTTGAACATTTCTGTTTTCTCTTTTATCAATGTTCTGCCGCCACTGCTAATATCTAAAATCTGCCTGTATGGATGTTCCCTGTCTTTTAATGCTAAAATGGTTTGCCTGTAAATTTGAGTGGATGGAACAATCCAGAGTATTAAACCCGTTTGTTTTTTGAGATAACTTTTCTGTATCAGGTCAATGCTATGACAAGCCAACAATGTTTTACCCCCGCCTGTTGGTACTTTCAAATAAATATCGGGCAGCGGTTCGTGTAAACTATTTGTTTTGGAATGATAAATAGTTTTGCCTGTTGATTTCTCCCACGCATCTTTTGGAAAATTGATATGCTTTGCAAGATTTGGTTTTATTGCCAGCATTTCTTCATATTCATTCCGTGCAATATCCAGTTCACCCAAATAATCTTTGAGTGCTTTAATCACTTTCTCCTGGTAATGTTTTAATCGCATTGTCTGAACTATGCTTTATTTGATTTTTGTGATTCTGGTGATTTGTATTTTTTATTGCTAAGCCTTTTAAAATTCAAGCTTGTTTCGCCAAAATTTATTAACAAGCCTATTTCAAGATTGTATGCTTCCAAATAATTTATTGCTTGTGCGAAATGCACATCTTCTAATTTAATAATGGCCTTTAATTCAACTGAAATAACTCCTTCAACTAAAAAATCAACTCTTCTTGTTCCTATTTGTTCATCTCTGTAAAATATTGGCATCTCAAATTCTCTGCTTAAGCCTAAGCCTGCTAACTTCATCTCTATTTCTAAAGCCCTTTGATAAATTACTTCCTGAAAGCCGTTGCCCAGCATTTTATGAACTGTTATGGCACATCCGATTATCTTGGCTGTAAGCGCTGAATATTTATACTTTTCATTAATCATTGACTATAATTAATTTAATTGTCTGAACTATGATTTATTTGATTTGTGTGATTAATATGATTTAAATATTGCTTTTCAAAGTAATCATAATAATCACAAGAATCATAGTTCAGACTATTTTTGTATTCTATAAATTTCATAAGGTAATTGGCAAAAATCAATTCGGTTTTCCAAACAAGTATAATCATCTACATATTTTGCAGGTGCAAAAACCAACCGTTGTTTGCCGTTAAACTTTGGCATTGCTTTTACACCATCCAATGTAAGGGCATTGCGTTTCAGCCATTCTACATCGGGCTTGTAAAACATATACAATTCATAGTTTTTTGTTTCGCCTATAAAGCCCATACCTCCCTCTTTTTCTCCCTCCAAAGGAGGGAGAAATTGGATTTTCTTTTCGTTGAACTCTTCGCCGGTGGCAGTGTAAAATATGTAACGGGCAAACTCTTTATAGCTTGGCAGGTTTTTACCTTGCAGTATGCTTTCCATTTCAATGGTTGGACCTAATTCAAAATAACTGAATGTGCCGCCAGTCCCTTTTTTAAAATTCTTTGATTTCGGAACACCGTTGATTACTCTTCTTGTTCTTTCTGCTGTTACATCATTTGTAATATCAATCAACGTATTTTCCCTATTCAATTCTTTCCACTGAACTAAAATGAATTTTCTGTTACCTTCATCCTCTTTGTTCAATTGCAAAACTGCATGTGCTGTTGTCCCTGAACCTGCAAAAGAATCAAGAATTATATCGTCTTCCTCTGTGCATAAACTTATTAAATATTTGATAAGAGTCATTGGCTTTGGAAAATCAAAAACTTTTTTACCAAACAAATCTTCTAATTCAGCCGAAGCAGTTTCGTTTGTGCCAACTTCTGTATTGGGTTTATCGATTATGTTAGAAAAATATTTTTCTTTAAAAAGATTGTTTGGGGCTTTATGTCCATCATCATCCTTTCTTATAAACCTGATTGCAAATTTTTCTGATTTAATTATAAAGGTTGTTCCGTCTTTGATTTCGTTTTGGAAAAAATCATCTCCCCACTTATATTCTCCTTCCAAAACAAAGTCCTTGTTAGCTTTTCCTCCTGAAACTTTTATATCTGTCTTTAAAGTAACTCTATCGTAAGTTCCTTTTTTGTAAACTCCGTCTTTATTGAATTTTACAATTTCTTTAGGAAATTTTAATTCACGAAGTGCATTCCCTGAATTCAAAAGTGGTTGATCACCACCTGATAAACTTTCTCCCCTTAATTTTGAACTATCTTTTGTGTTTTGATAGCAGATAACATACTCCGTTGTTTTTCTTGACTTGCTTGCCAAACTTGGCGGAGTGGACGTTTTGGTCCAAGCAAAAATTTCAATGTAATTGCTTTTACCAAATATTTCATCCATTATCGTTTTCAAACTACATAATTCATGGTCGTCAATGGAAATAAAAATATAACCATTCTCTGAAAGTAATTCTCTCAATAATTTTAAACGTGGTAACATCATGCAAAGCCATTTGTCGTGTCGAGTTAGATCTTCTGCATCCACAATGCTACCTAACCAATCTTGCATCATCGGGCTTGAAACATTGTCATTGTAAACCCATTTCCCATTATCTGTTCCTGTGTTATAAGGCGGGTCAATGTAAATGCACTTAATCTTTCCTGCATAAGTTGGCAACAATGATTTTAAAGCTCTCAGGTTGTCACCTTCTATTATCAGGTTATCGTGTAAAGAAATTTTATCGGTTAAACTTAATTCCTTCTTTGGCACAAGCTGGTGGTACTTCACCGCTAAGTGATGGTTTTGTACAAATGTTTTTCCTTTAAATTGGATTGTTGGCATTTTTAGGATTTAATTACTTAATTCTTGAATTTTCCAAATAGCTTTAGCATGTTTTGCCAGTTCTCTTTGCCTTGCAGCTAATTTATCTTCGCTCCACGTATTAAAACTATCAGGTATTGATTTGGTTAATTCGCTATTTGATTTTGCAAAAAAATTGATTTTTTTATCGTAGGGTAACTGACCAGCTTCACGGTTTAATTTCTTTTCTAATAATGCAAGGTTTCCAATTCGATAAACCGACCGATTAATTTCATCAAATGTAAACGCTCCCCAAGTTTCATCTGCATTCTCGGGTAAAATGTGTTCGATGGTATATAAATCGCTTTCAGGGTCAATTTCATTGTTATATTGATACAATTCCATTTTTGCCAGAATATACTTTACAATTTTATGATTTCGAGAGGTGTTTTTAAATTCTTTTGTAGAAAAATCATTCTCAAAATTAAAGTCGCTAACATAAATACTTTTGAAATCTGTAGAAGGTAAATTTTTTGTAGAAGCAATTTTTATTGCTACGTTATTATATATATCTTCCTGAGCGTTCGGGTTTAACCCCCCGATAATATTGTATCTAAAAGAAATTATTGAACATATCCTTACTATTTTTCTAAAACTGTCTGCGTCCAAATTCCTTATAGCAGACAATAGCAAAGAGTTCGTTTGTCTAATTTGAAATAATTTTAATTCCTTTAGTGATTTTCTAACTTCAGGTTTGTCTTTCCAGTAATCATCCTCTGGGTTTTGAATGGCTAAATAAATATCAGCCGTATCATTTAGGTTTCTGATTAATTCAAACACCTGGTCTTTTGACTTAATGCTGCTTTTAATAGTTTTAAACAAGTATTTTTTACCTGCCGATTTGTTAATACTATTCCAGTAGTAGCGCAAATAATCTTCAAATTTTTGCTCGCCTAATTTCCCTACAATTTTGCTCCAGATATTTTCCAGTTCTTCAATTTCGGAGATGTGGGGCTTTGTTTCATCCACAACTGAAAACAGATAATTTTTCAACAAATCTGATGATGATAATTGAACCCCTCTTGCATTTAATGTTTCAAAAACTTTAAAAGCGTTTAATTGGTCGGTTACTTCTATAACAGTAAAAAAAAGTTTATCTACAATATTATCGATAAAGGCTGCTAAACTTTCTCCAGTTTTAAATTCTTTATTAATTTTTTCATAATACCAGTTAAAACACTCCCTCATGTGCTTTTCAGATGTATTGGTATTTCTTAATGGCAACTCTTTTAATAATACTATGTGCTGTTTATAATAATCATCGCTATTCCGATTTAGTTTGAGTTTGTTATTTGAAATTAATGTAACAGGGTCAACATATCCAATATAGCTGTTTAAAAGACTGTCTTTTCTTTTTAAATTATTTACAGGATCAATTTCATTATCTACTAATGCTTTTAAACATTTTAATGTAGCAAGTATTAACAGGCTCATTGTTGTAAGTCTCTGCTGACCATCTATAATTTGAAATTCCTTATTATTAGAGGTTTGCAAAACCAAGTACCCCAAATAATGCTCACTGTCTTCATTTGTTATCAATGCTATTATATCCTGCCATAAATCATCCCAATGCTCAGCCTCCCATGTATAATCCCGTTGAAATTTTGGAATTTCATACCGTAATCCGTTGCCCATTAATTGACGGTATGTTTTATTTGATGTTCCTTGGATGCCTTTCATGTTTTCTTTTTATTAGTTTTTTGATACTTCACTCTTTCTTCTGCAACCTGCAAGGCTTTCAACGCCATATCTTCATCCTCTACTTCATAAACCAATTTGTCGCTAAGCCATGCAACCAGCAAATCATTTTCTTTTACTTTAAAATATTCGGCAAGTTTTACAACCTGTTCTCTTGTGGGTTTGCGCTGTCCCCTTTCTACCTTGCTAAGTATGGCTTGGTCAATATCAAGATAAGCAGCAACTGTGCGTAACGGCAGTTCCTTATCTTCTCTCAGTTTCCGTATTATGTCTCCTAAGCTATCCATTTTGAATGATTGTATTTTGACATTATTTGTCAAATATAAGAATTTCTCTTATAGATTTTTAAAGTTTTTATTAAGAGTTTTCAACAATTTATTGCTTGTATCATAGATTACTAATAAAATTATTTCCACGCTTTTCAGGCAGCCCCAATTTATAATTCACTATTCCTAAATCCTTACTGATCAAAACTTTAAAAAATTAACATTGCCACGCTGTCAAACCCCAAAACCTGCATTGTATTTGAATAAAAATTGCCATGAAAACACTCCAACAAACTACTACCATTCCATCCCTTAGCTTTTGTATTGTAATAGACCTTATTGGCTGTTTAAGTTTCGCCATTCCCGGCATTGGAGAGTTTAGCGATGTTATCTGGGCACCTCTTTCTGCATTTATATTTATGAAATCGTTTGGCGGCAGGTTTGGTGCTACCGGTGCGGTTTTAAATTTTGTAGAAGAGGCTTTGCCTTTTACAGATTTCATCCCCACATTTACCATTGCACATTTTATGAGGAAGTATTTTAAGTAGATGTTAGGTTACATTTATTATCAGTTTTGGTAACATGCATTTCTTATTTTGATAGGTGCATTGTTTAAATTTGTAAAAAGTTTTCCCCCTTGCCAACATTTAATTTACAATCCTCCTACGTGCCTGCGGGCGACCAGCCCGATGCCATTGCAAAACTGGTAGAAGGCGTGAACGAGGGCGAAAAACACCAAGTATTGCTCGGCGTAACCGGCAGTGGTAAAACATTTACCATGGCCAATGTGATACAACAAACGCAGCGGCCAACGCTTGTTATTACACATAACAAAACATTGGTAGCGCAGTTGTATGGCGAATTCAAACAATTTTTTCCTGACAATGCGGTGGGGTATTTTGTATCGTACTACGATTACTACCAGCCCGAGGCGTATATGCCAAGCAGCAATACTTATATTGAAAAAGACCTTGCCATAAATGAAGAGCTGGATAAGCTTCGCCTGCAGGCAACAGCACAATTGTTAAGTGGCCGCAGAGATATAATTGTGGTGGCAAGTGTGAGTTGTATTTATGGTATGGGTAACCCGGCGGAATATGAAAACGGTATTATTCGCATTCGAAAAAGCCAGGTCATCAGTCGTCAGGGCTTTTTACATTCTTTGGTAAATAGTTTGTACAACCGCAGTCAGGGGGACTTTACCCGTGGTACTTTTAGGGTAAAAGGCGATACAGTAGATATTAACCTGCCTTATGTAGATTACGGCTACCGCATCAGTTTCTTTGGCGATGAAATAGAAAAAATAGAAACGCTGGAGCTGAGCACAGGTAAGCGTATTGTAGAAGTGATAGATGCTGCTATTTTCCCCGCATCGCTTTATCTGGCGCCGAAAGATATGCAGGCAAGGGTCATCAGCCAGATACAGGATGAGTGTTTTGCGCAGGCGGAATATTTTAAAAAGAGCGGTAAGTTTATTGAAGCGCAGCGCATAACAGAGCGGGTGAATTACGATATTGAAATGATAAAAGAGCTTGGTTATTGCAACGGTATTGAAAACTATTCACGTTTTTTTGACCAACGACTGCCCGGTGCAAGGCCCTTCTGTTTAATAGATTATTTCCCTAAAGATTTTTTGTGCATACTGGATGAAAGTCACCAGACCGTACCTCAAATAAGCGGTATGTATGGTGGTGACAGAAGTAGAAAAATTACATTGGTCGAATATGGTTTCCGTTTGCCATCGGCCATGGATAACCGCCCGCAAAATTTTCATGAGTTTGAAAACCTGGTAAACCAAACAGTATATGTTTCGGCAACGCCGGGAGAATATGAGCTGGAGAAAAGTGGGGGCGTGGTGGTAGAGCAAGTTGTAAGGCCAACTGGTTTGTTGGACCCGCCAATTGAAATTCGCCCATCTGTAAACCAGATAGATGATCTGCTAGATGAAATAGACAAACGTATAAAAATGGGTGACCGTATTTTGGTAACAACCCTTACCAAGCGCATGGCAGAAGAAATGGATAAATACCTGCACCGCATCAACATCAAATCTAAATACATACACAGTAATGTGCATACGCTGGATAGGATTGAAATACTGCGGGAACTGCGTTTGGGCATTATTGATGTGCTCGTTGGTGTAAACCTTTTAAGAGAAGGTTTGGATTTACCTGAAGTTTCTCTTGTGGCAATTTTAGATGCAGACAAGGAAGGCTTTCTCCGCAATGAAAGAAGCCTTACACAAACGGCAGGTCGTGCAGCCCGTAACTCAAAAGGACTCGTAATATTTTATGCAGATAAAATAACCGAGAGCATGCAAAAAACAATGGATGAAACGGACAGGCGAAGAGAAAAACAAGTGGCTTTCAATACACTAAATGGCATTACCCCAACAACCATTTCAAAAACAAAAGAACAGGTTTTTGCACAGGGCAGCGTGTTGGATATTAAAGCATTTGATCCAACAAAACCCAACGCCATTGCACCAGATCAAGATATCTTAACCGTTGCCGCAGAGGACCAGGCAGAATACAAAACTATTCCTCAAATGGAAAAAGGCATTACTAAAATAAAGAAGGATATGGAACGTGCCGCAAGAGATTTAGACTTTATGGAAGCCGCCAGGTTAAGAGATGAAATGTTTAAAATGCAGAAGGAACTGGAGGGGATGAGGTAATAATTTCTTATAAAAAGTACTTGCTGCCTGTCCGTAAAAACAGGTAATAAATTTCTGTCGCAGCATAGCATCATTCTATACTGCTTTTCTCATGTAGCTTAAGTAAATTTGCATCCTAAAACGAGTTCACTTTTGGTTGACATCATACAATTACTTCCCGATAATATTGCAAACCAGATAGCGGCCGGCGAAGTTATACAGCGGCCGGCAAGTGCAGTAAAAGAGTTGCTGGAAAATGCAGTAGATGCAGGTGCTACGGAAATAAGCCTTATTGTGAACGATGCGGGCAAAGCATTGATACAGGTTATTGACAATGGAAATGGCATGAGCGAAACAGATGCCCGCATGGCTTTTGAGCGGCACGCCACATCTAAAATCAGTAATATTGAAGACCTCTTTCGTATAAAGACAATGGGATTTCGGGGCGAAGCACTCGCCAGTATTGCGGCGGTAGCGCAGGTTGAACTTAAAACAAAAAGAGCAGAAGATGAAGCTGGCATTTATATAGAAATAGACAACAGTGTGGTAAAAAAACAGGAGCCTGTCGCAGCGCCAACCGGTACTTCCATCGCCATGAAGAACCTGTTTTTTAATGTGCCCGCCCGTAGGAACTTTCTTAAAAGCAACCCGTCAGAACTGCGCCATATTATTGATGAATTTATAAGGGTTGCCATGGCTTTTCCCGAAATATTTTTTTCACTGTCCTCCAATGGGCAGCAGGTTTTTCATTTAGAAAAAGGAACCCTTAAACAACGCATTGTACAGATACTTGGCAACAACTACAACGCCAAGCTGGTGAGTGTGCAGGAGCGTACAGATTACCTCGATATTATTGGGTTTGTCGGCAAGCCGGAAACCGCTAAAAAAACAAGGGGCGACCAGTATCTTTTTGTAAACAACCGTTTCATAAAAAGTGCTTACCTCAACCACGCTATTATGGGTGCTTTTGCAGAAATGATACCAAAAGACAGCTTCCCCATGTATGCGCTTTTTATAGATTTAGATCCTGCACAAATCGATATTAATGTGCACCCCACCAAGCAGGAAATAAAGTTTGAAGATGAAAAGATCGTGTATGCATTTGTGCAAAGTGCCGTAAAACATTCGCTGGCACAGTTCAGTATTACACCTACCCTTGATTTTGAGCTTGATGCCCGCATTCAGCATTTAGATGCGGTGAACAAACCGATAACAGAACAACACCGTTCTTCTGCGTCGGCTTCTTCGCTGTTTCAAACATTTACCCAAAAGAACCAGGCCCATTTTGTAGAAAAGAAAAGTGAGCTGGCACACTGGAAAGATTTTTATGAAAAGCCTACAGGTAACACTGACAAGGGCTTTACACCCATAGCCCACCCGCTTCCTGTTTTTGAAAAGGTAACTGTAAACAATGAGCAGCCACAACCGCACAGCGAATTAATGCAACTGCACAATGCCTATATTGTTGTGCAAAACGACAAAGGCTACCTGCTCATAAACCAGCAAAATGCCCATGAGCGTATTTTGTATGAACGCTTTTCAACTGCAGTTGTGGGCAAACCAATTGCCACACAGCAGAGCCTTTTTCCCGCAACAATAGAACTTGCTCCTGCAGATACCATCATGCTTGCTGAATTGTTGCCGGATCTTAAATTACTTGGTTACCAGTTAGAACCTTTTGGTAACAACACATTCGTGATACAGGGTACACCTGCTGATATGCAACAGGTCGGCGAAACAAATGCAATTGAAAAATTGCTGGAGCAATACAAGCATTTTAGCAACGATCTCAAATTTTCTAAACGGGAAAAGTTACTTCGGTCTTTATCATTGCAGCAATCAGTAAAAATAGGTACAGCTCTTTCCCAAAAGGAAATGAAACAACTTACCGAAGATCTTTTTCTTTGCGCCACACCCAATGCTACGCCCACAGGCAAACCAACTTATATGAGCTTTAAAAAAGAAGAGCTGGATAGAATGTTTGGCAGATAATCTTTTTTTAAACACAATGATGCAACCTTCTTACAAGGTCCTCAAAATAAAATCAGGCAAATAAAAAAAGGAGTTGCTTTCTTTAAAAAGCAACTCCTTCCATCATAGATTAAAATGTCTATTTTACAAAAGTCGCATTGCATACACTAGTGCCATGGACTAGCTTAAAGCGATAAATACCCGATGGTAAATTTGCAGTAACAACGCTCACTGTATTTGTACCAACGAAACCCGGCTGCACTTTTTGCGCCACCAGCATATTCAAATTGTTGTAAACATAGGCATACAAGCTGGTTGGTTGTACAAGTGTTATGCTCACATTGGCAACAGATGTAGCAGGGTTAGGATACACCTGCAAATTACAGATGGTGGCAGTCGGCATCTGCTGGGTAATACGTATTACTCTGCAAACGTCTCTTACGCAGCCACCCGTATGGGTTGTTTTTAAACAAACGTTGTAATAGCCGGAGTCTAAGAATAAGTAGGTTGGGTTATTGCTGTGTATTGTGGTAATTCCTCCTGTGCCTGCAGTTGTGGGTAATTTGGTTATGGTCCACAATTGGTCGGTAATAGCGGTGTTAGATGTTGCAACAAACGTTACCCTATTCGGTACCAACGGATTACGTACATCGGCAAAACTTAAACTGATATTGCTACAGTTTGTTATAGAGGAAACATAGATTGTTTTACAGGTAGTAGATACGCATGTAGCGCTTCTATATGCAGTAAGGCAAACCGTGTAATAGCCTATAGCAGTAAATTGGTGTGTTGGTGTTACGGCTGTTTGAGAGCCGGTGCTATCCCCAAATGTCCAGGTGTATTGAACAGCACTGTCTATGTAGGCTGGCGTAAAAGTGATAATATTGTTGTTGGTGGTAGATCTTACGAAACTGTAGTTCGATTGTGCAGCACATGGAGGAGTTGGTTCTATAATCCTTACTGAGTCACACTTATAACTTACACAGGTGCCACTTTGTACACGCAGGCAAACATTATAGCTGCCTTGTTGGTTGTAGGTGTGCGTTGCATTCCAGGTAGTTGCCGTGCTGCTGTCGCCAAAATACCATGTTGCTGTCGCATTGTTAGGCGTAGCATTGCTGGTATTGGTAAAGTATATTGTTTTATAATTTGATGTGCTCACAGTACGGGAATAATTTGCCTGTATAGTGCACAACTGCTGAATCGTAATGGTATAACATTTTTCGGCCACGCAATTGCTAAGCGTGCCGCTTGCAGTTCTTTTTATCACCCTTAAGCATACAGTATAAGTTCCTGGTTGTGCATAAGCATGGTTAGGATTTACCTGATTAGAAGAGGTGCCGTCGCCAAACGTCCAGCGGATAGAATCTGTGCTACTAAGTGGAGCAGATGTATTGTTGAAACGATAATTGTAAATATTTACCCCTGTACTGTCATGACTCCAGGTAAAATTTGCAACAAGCGTACATGGTTGTGCAATAGTTACCACTTTACAATACTGTCTCACACAAGGTACAGCCCCGGTTGCAGTATGACGCACAATGGTAAGGCATACCGTAAATGTACCTCCCGTTGTAAAAATGTGAGTCGGGTTTGCGTCGTGGCTGCTGGTGCTATCTCCAAAATTCCAGGTAATAGAATCTGTAGGTAAATAGCCTGGGCTCTGGTTGGTAAACTGTATAAGCGTTGGTTGCGAAGTGGCTGCAAGAAAAGAGAAATAAGCCTGAACATTACAACTGTTTATAGCTACCACATTCAGCACTCGGCACACTTCTCGTACGCAGGTGGTGAGTACGCCGTTAGGGTTGCGCTTTATAACCCTTAAGCATACGTTATAAGTGCCCGGTTGTGCATACGAATGATTAGGGTTTAGCTGGCTAGAGGTGGTACCATCTCCAAATGTCCATCTAACAGAATCTGTGCTGCTTAGCGGCGAGCTGGTATTGGTAAAGTGATAAGTATATGGAACTGTTACAAGGCTATCTCTGTATGAAGTAAAATTTGCTGTTAAGGTACAAGATGGTGTAACAGGAGAGATTACAACTGTTTTACAATAAGTATTCTGGCAAGGAGGGAGCCCGGCACTGCTGCTGTTTCTTTTTATTTTTAAGCAAACAGTATAAGTACCCACATTTGTATAGGTATGAGTTGGGTTGGGCAAGGTAGATGTTGTGCCATCGCCAAACGTCCAAATGGCAGAATCTGCAGCAACTGCACCAACAGATTGGTTGGTAAATTGAATGGTTGATGACGTTGTAGATGCAACAGTAGTGTTGGTAAAATAAGCCTGAATATTACATGCAATGCCAACGGTATCTAACTTACAAATCTCACTCACACATGGTATAGTAGAGCTGATTGTTTGTTTTTTTACCCTTAGGCAAACGTTGTAAATTCCTGCATTTGCAAAAGTATGCGTAGGGTTTTGGGCATAGGAAAAAGTGCCATCGCCAAATGTCCATCGTATTGAATCGCCGGGGGCAAAATTGGCAGATGTATTAAAATAAGAATGGGTAAATGGGTTTGTGGCGGTTGCTACAAAATAAAAAGAAGCATTTAAGTTACAGGTGGCTTGAGCAATCGTTACCACACGTGTTAAACTGTCTGTACAAACATAATTTGTACCGGGTAAATAACGGCTTATTTTATGCTTTACCGTGTAAACACCATTACTTGCGTAAGAATGTGTGGGAGAAATTCTATTACTCATAAGTGTACCATCGCAAAACGACCATGAGTGCTGCACATAAGGCGAATCTGTTGTAATAGCAGGGTTAAATTTTACTGTAAAACCCGATAAAAACTGAAACGTAAAATCAGGGTTACAGCCTGTTGTGTTTGTCTGCGCATATCCCCTAAAAAAGAGTATTGCTGAGAAAAGTGCCAGGGTTGTGAGTAGCTTTTTCATAAATAAATATTTAGCGTGGTTTAGGCTATAGATACATAAGATACCCTGATTATTTATTACGTTGCCTCAAGTTTCTTTTTTTTAAACCACATCTGTTAATGCCGAAAGTTTTAGGCACAAGGCAATGGCAGGCTCCGTAATAAGCAATTACCCGCCGTCTAAAATAACCAGCTGTTTAATTGGAGAGTCTTACGCCTTGTATAAATTTCTCAATGGCCTTTCTACCTGCCCTGCCGCTGCCTGAGTAATTGTTTATGATAATTGAAAACAACAACAGCTTGCTTTGTTTTGTAATTAAATAGCCACTCAGCGAAACATTGTTGGTCATGCTGCCTGTTTTGGCATAAATAAAACCGGCATCTTTTTCATAATAACCTCTTAGCGTTCCCTGCCCTGCGGTTGGTAATATTCTTTTCATTCTGGCAAGGCCAAATTCTTTCTGTAACTTATCTAAAATATAAATAAAGTCTTTTGGCGAAAATAAATTGTAACGGCTGAGGCCAGAACCATCAACCCATCTTGGTTTTGTAGGAATATCTTTTAGATCAATTTTTAACAGTGTATCTATCATTTCTTCATCGCTCATGTAACCTAGCTTTTCGTTGCTGGCCATCAACAATGTTTGCTCAGCAAAAAAGTTATCGCTGTTAAACATCATGGGTTTAAAAAGCGAATCTACCGGGCGAGAGTATAAATTCGAAAATTGCCCGTCTGCATTAATTAGCCATTCAATTTTTTTTGAATCTCTTTTCAAAGTATCAGCAAGTAATAATATTTGATCGTGATATAGTCTATTTGTTGGAAATGGAATTTCTTGGTAGGTAAATAGTTTATCTGATTTTGTAAAATAAATATTCCAGTCAAACTCAAAAGATGACCTTTTTACTTTAAAATAGCCATTATATGTGCTATTCATTTCGCCCATGTATTTGGATGTAGTACTTTTAGGCGGAATAGACAATATTTTCCCTCCTTCTTTAAAGAAAGTAAACACATTCCCATAAATCGGAAACCTATTTCGTTCAGGCATAAAATCTTCGTTGGAATCATCCCACGCCCAACCTGCTCCATACTTTTCAAAATGATCTATTCGCTTTGTAAAAAGGCTAATATTTTTATTTGCCAATGATAATTTATCAAATAATGGCTGATTTTTGAAATCTTTATGAAGAAGAGTAGGATCGCCTGTGGGTTCAAAAAAAATACTGTCTGCAGTTTCAAATATTTTTGCACCCACCAAACTATCCCCTAAATATTTCAACCCTGCATACAGTGAAAACAGTTTTACATTACTGCTCGGAATAAAATTTTTCTCTGCGTTATAGTTGTATAAATATTTGCCAGTGGCGGGTTCATAAATGCTGATGCCCACGTGACCGGTAGCGATAATACTGTCATTTAAAAAAGTATTTGCCTGCTGCTGTGTTGTTTGCGCCGCGGTTTTGCACAAGCCCAAAAGCATTATTGCTGCACATAAAAAGAAACGCCTGCTGTTGTTTTTCATACGCTGTTTATACAAATATTAAACGTGGTTAGTTCATAAACCCATCAAGCAAAACCACTACAAATAAGGGTGAAAATTCGCTCATTAAAGCGTGCGCTAAACAATATTTTTTTCGTGTTTGTAATCGCCTATCTTAATGACCGCCTCACAATTTTCATATTCGGCTGTATCATTGCTGCTCACTATTACAAGCTTATTGGCAGTGTGTTCCTTCCACAATCTTTTATAAACGGTAATACCTTCTTCATCAAGATTGGTCGTGGGCTCATCCAGCAATAAAACCGATGTTTCGCTAAAAAATGCCTGTGCAAGTTTTAGGCGTTGTTTCATACCGCTGCTGTAATAACGTATTTGCTTATCGCTGGCTTTTTGCAGCCCAACGAAAGATAATATTTCTATAAATGATTTTGTAAGTGGTTTAAATGACTTGTGAAAGGCGAGCAATTCATTTGCGGTCATTTCTTCAATAAGGTCCAGGTAGGGAGCAGCTATGGCTATTTGTTGGTAAGCAATTTCAGTTGGTAATGGGGCGTTACCAGCTTGCATTTGCCAGTTTATTTCTCCTTCACTGTGGAGTGTTGCCCCTGCAATAATCTGTAATAAAGTTGATTTGCCAGATCCGTTGGCACCAGTAACAGCATAAGATTTACCTTGTAAAAACTGGTAGTTAAAATTTCTAAAGATCCATTCCCTGTTAAATCTTTTGCCGGTATTGTGCAGGTTGATGTTCAAAATAAATTAATCTTCTATGTTACTGCCTTTTAAATGGCGTTTGATAATACCACGGCCGCTGTCTCTAATAAAAGTTACAATTTCATCTCTCTCGTTTGTAGCCGGTACCTCTTCTTCTATATAATTTAATGCCTGTGTTGTATTTAACCCTTTGTTGTAAATGATTCTGTAAATGTTCAATATTTCGTTGATGCTTTCCAATGAAAAACCTCTTCTTTTTAACCCAACAGAATTTACGCCGGCATAACTGATCGGTTCATGCCCTGCCTTAATAAATGGCGGTACATCTTTTCTTATTAAAGAGCCACCACTAATAATTACATGCTGCCCAACTTTTACAAACTGGTGCACGGCACACATGCCACCGAGAATAGAAAAATCCCCAAGTTCCACATGGCCCGCCAGTTGGGTATTGTTGCTCATAATACAGTTGTTGCCCACAATACAGTCGTGTGCAATGTGGCAGTATGCCATTATTAAACAGTTGTTGCCCACTTTGGTTGTCCAGGTTGCTTTGCTGCCACGGTTAATGGTTACAAACTCTCTTATGGTTGTATTATCTCCTATCTCCACGGTTGTGTCTTCGCCGCTGTACTTAAGATCTTGCGGAATAGCAGAGATAACTGCACCTGGAAAAATGCGGCAGTTGCTGCCTATTCTTGCACCATCCATAATGGTTACGTTGCTGCCTATCCATGTGCCTTCGCCAATTTCTACATTGGAGTGTATTACGCTGAAAGGATCAACTTTTACATTGGTAGCAAGCTTTGCGTGTGGGTGAATGTAGGTGTGTGGGTGTATCATTTTTTTTAATGTGCTAATTAGCTGATGTGCTAATTTTTTTAAATTCAAAGTGTATGATAGATTTAACTTAAATGCTCATGCTGCTTTTACTAGAAGCAATAATGTATTAAGGTTCTTCATTAGCAGATTAGCTAATTGAATCTAATTAGCTAATTAAAAAGTCAACTTCTCCTAACAACCTGTGCTGTAAATTCTCCCTCGGTACAGAGTTTACTACCAACATAAACGCTTCCTTTCATGGTGCAAATGCCACGGCGTATTGGCTCCATCAGTTCCATTTTTAAGATCATGGTATCGCCGGGTACAATTTTCACCTTAAACTTACAGTTATCTACCTTCACAAAATAGGTATCATACACACCTTCGGGCATAGATTTTATACAAAGAATTCCGCCTGTTTGTGCAAGTGCTTCCACCTGTAACACGCCTGGCATAACAGGATTACCGGGAAAATGCCCCTGAAAAAAGAATTCGTTAAATGTAACATTCTTTATGCCTATTACTTCCCTTTTATTTAGGCGCAAAATTTTATCTACCAATAAAAAGGGATGACGATGCGGCAATATTTTTTCTATTTCTTCTAATGTGTAAAGTGGCGCTACCGTGGGATCATAAGCAGGAACATTTATGTTCTTACTCATCTTTTTAAAATGCTGTTTCAACAATTTTGCCAAGCCTACGTTGCTGCTGTGGCCGGGTCTGTTGGCCATTATATGCGCCTTCATCGGATAACCGCTTAAGGCAAGGTCTCCAACAACATCAAGTACCTTATGCCTTGCTGGCTCATTGTTAAAACGTAGCTCTAGGTTGTTTAGGTAACCTTCTTTGTGTACTTCAATGTGCTGTTTGCCAAATGCCTTTGCAAGCCTTGCCATAGCATCTGGTGTAATGGGTTTATCTACCACCACAATGGCATTATTAATATCTCCACCTTTTATGAGGTTGTGTTCCAATAAAGCTTCCAGTTCGTGCAAAAAACAAAATGTGCGGCAAGGCGCTATTTCTTTATTAAAATCTTTTATGTGTTTTAAATCTGCATGCTGGGTACCAAGCACCGGTGAGTTAAAATCTATTAATGCAGTTACCCGGTATTCATCGGCAGGTACTGCTGTAAATTCGGCATTTTTTTCTTCATCAAAATAAGAAATAGGTTCATCTAGGGAGTACCATATTTTGTCTGCATCCTGCTCAGTAATACCTGCGGCTTCAATTATTTCTGTAAAAGGCTTGCTGCTTCCATCAATAATTGGAATTTCGGGACCGCTCACTTCAATGAGGCAATTATCTATTCCCATCCCAACAAGTGCTGCAAGTATGTGTTCTACTGTAGATATTTTTACATCGCCTTTTTCGAGTGTGGTACCCCGGCTTGTATCTGTAACAAGATCGCAATCAGCCTTAAATTGAGTGCTATCTTTTAAATCTGTACGTTTAAATTGAAACCCAGAATTAGGTGCGGCGGGGTTTAAAGTCATATCTGCCATAATGCCCGTATGCAGTCCATTTCCAGATATTGTTGCCGCCTTCTCTAATGTATGTTGTTTATTCTCATTAAAATGTATATCCATACTGCTGGGTTTCCGTTTACGGGCAAAGATATTTTAATTTTTGTGGGAAATGTAGGGTAAAAAAATATTATAGAAACCTTATAAATATAAATAATAGTACCATATCTGTATAAAAGAGGATTAAAAAGGTTCTAATGATCCATTATTATTATATAAAAAAGCTTGATTTATTTTGTCGAATTTTTCCTCTTTACTCAATAATATATATTTTTCTTTGTTTATCATCATTTCTTTAAATGCAAATTCCATTTTTTGTAAATTGTAGTTTATTCTTACAAACTCAATCTGTTTACTACCCTTGCCATGAGACTTATATGAATTAAAATAAAATTGAACTGGTAAGCCTTTTAAATTTTTAAAGTAATTATTAAAACAGGTAGGGGCTAAATTATAATTAGTAGCGTACCAAATAAACAATGTGTCTACATTATTTTTAATGTTGGTAATTATTGCCATAGCTTTTTTACAATTAATTCCAGTTATGGTTGCTGTATCATCCAAATATTGATAGGTGAGGGAAGATTTAGTAAAATGATCAAGCTCGAAAAAGTTATTTAAAGAAGCGTTTTGTACTTTATAAAAAGTTCTATTATCTGTTAAATAGGTAGTTGCTATGGTATCAGTACATTTATTTTGTACCAAAACCTGCAGGTTTTTAATTGTATGTTCATTGATCCATAATTCATTTGGTTTAAATGATATGGTACGAGTTGAAATAAAATTTGTATTGGGATTTTTTTGTTTATAGAAGAAAATATTTGAGCGGTCGTATTGCAAAACACCTTCTTTCATTACTATTTGAGCCGTTGATTTAAAACCAAAGTTTACAATAAAAATTAATGTAAAAAAGACACCTGGATACTTTTTTAAAGTCATTTATAAACCCTTTTCTTTTATAATCTCTTCCAACTCTTTCACTCTTTTTTCCAGCTCGGGCAATTTACGCACCAATGCCTGGCTGCGAAGTGCTGCCGTATAATCATAAGCCGGAGAGCCGGTTACCGCTGTGTTTGGGGTTTTCATAGATTTGCTCACACCGCTTTGTGCATTTATTTTGCTGCCATCTGCAATGGTTAAATGGCCTACGATACCTACCTGCCCGCCAATCATAACATTGTTGCCTATTTTGGTACTGCCGCTTATGCCACTTTGTGCTGCTATCACACTGTTTGTGCCCACTTCTACATTGTGTGCTATTTGTAAAAGATTATCCAGCTTAGCGCCTGCCCTGATAATGGTACTGCCAATGGTTGCCCTATCTATAGTAGCGTTGCTGCCTATCTCCACATTATCTTCTATAATTACGTTACCGGTTTGAGGCACTTTTTTAAAACTGCCATCAGGTTGTGGGGCAAAGCCAAAGCCATCGCCGCCTATCACAGTACCGGCATGTATTACTACGTTTTTACCAATAATACAATCGTGGTATATTTTTACCCCTGGGTGTATAGTTGTATTGTCGCCAATAACAACATTGCTCCCTATAAATGCATTGGGATAAATTTTTACACCGTTGCCAACCACAGCATTTTCGCCGAGGTAAGCAAATGCACCAATATAAATGCGATCTCCTTTTTTTACGGTGGCATGAATGTAAACCGGTTCTTCTATACCAATAAGTTGTTGCTGTTTAAGTTTTTGGTATTCGCTCAGCAGCAAAGCAAAAGCGCTGTACGCATCTCCCACTTTTATGAGCGTTGCTTTTAAAGTCTCCTTAACAACCTGGCTATTGTTTACAATTATAACGTTCGCAGCGGTACTGTATAAATATTCTTCGTATTTAGGATTGGCCAAAAAAGCCAGTTGCCCATTTACAGCGTCTTCAATTTTACCAAAAGAAGAGACAGCCGTATTCGGATTTCCTTCAATCGTTCCACCAACAATTTGTGCTATCTGCGCTGCTGTAAATTCCATGTATAGTTTTAGTTTGGTTAAAAGCCGGGGTAACAAATGTAATATTTTTTAATATTGCCACGCAGGCTTTCATTTATAAGCGCATCATCTACCTCAGAAATATCTTTTACATCGCCGTTTTTAAATAATATTTTTATCTGTTGCTCATCAAAATTATAAGTTGTACTGCTGGCCTCTCCTGTAAAAACCAGCCATGCTACTTCTGCTATTGTTATATCTAAAACCGCCGCCGTCTTTTCTTGCTTTTCTTGTAGCAGGGCTTCAGTAACAGGTGCCGAGTTGTATTTGACCTTGAGCAATTCTCTGTTAATAATACCTCTGCACAACAAAGACAATATTTTATCGGAATGGCTGCACCAGCTTTTTATAGCCATCATCACATCTGCATCATCTAGACTGCAAAACTGGCCTAAAGTTATATTCTGCATGGGCTCATTTATAAAACTATTGAGCGGTTGCTGGCATTGTGCAGATATATATTTCGCTCTTTTAATAATGCGTTGCAACATTTGCTCAGCACTCAAAACCGTTTTATGTAAGTACACCTGGCGGTACATCAGCCTGCGTGCAATTAAAAATTTCTCTATAGAATAGATTCCTTTTTCTTCCACCATTAACTCGCCGTTGTGCACGGTTATCATTTTTAAAATGCGATCATACGCCACATAACCTTCTATAACGCCGCTAAAAAAAACTATCACGGGTAAGATAGTCCATACGATCTACATCAAGCTGGCCGCTTACAAGCTGGTGAAGAAATTTCTTATGATAGTTACCCGTAAATATGTCTAGTGCCACCTGTAACTTGCCTTCAAACTTTTTATTTAACTCCTCAATTATAAGCAAGGATATTTTTTCGTGCTGTACACCTTCTGCCAAAACCTGTTCTAACGCATGTGAGTAAGGGCCATGCCCAACATCATGTAACAGAATCGCAATTTTTGCTGCCTGTTGTTCTTCAGCAGTAATGTCGATACCCTTGCGGACAAGCTCCTGCAACGCTATGCACATTAAATGATAGGCACCAAGCGAATGATGTAGCCTTGTGTGCACAGTGCCTGGGTACACAAGGTGAGCCATGGCCATTTGCTGTATGCGGCGCAACCGCTGGTAGTATGGGTGCGCAATGATGCTAAAAACAAGTTCATCATCTATGGTAATAAACCCATAAACAGGGTCATTAATTATTTTGTGGAAAGGCATTGCGGTTATTTTTTAAAACACTGTCTGCGAAGTTAGGTGCAAGGGGTAAACATTTTTTGGAATTTTGAAAGGGAATAGCTAAAGCCATATTATGAACCGAGTTGAAGAATTGTCTGGACTATGCAAGGTGCAGGAAATCGAGCGAGCTGTTTGAAAGAAAAGAAAAAAGCTTTTGGACTTTTATCAGAGCGTTAATAAAAATCCTATCACAAGATAGATCTGTGTCTTTGGCTTCTTGTACGTTGTTTTATGATGCAGAAAAACATGTGAGCGAAGAGTAATTCTACGTAAACCTACTTAAATAAATTTGTGCTGATATTAATTTTCAGAGGTCACTTAATTTGTAGGCACGCTGCTTAAGTTACAAAGACTCTGCATTCTATAACGGCTCCTGCTCTTCTTAAAGTTTCTGCAACCGAGCAATATTTTGTGATGGAAAGATCGACTGCTCTCTGCGCTTTTCCTAAATCTATATCACCGCCAAAATGAAAGTTGAGAGAGATGTGTTGCCACAGAGAAGGCTCTTTTCCTTCTTCTCTAACACCATCTACGTCTACATGTAAGGATGTAAAATTTTGCTTTTGTTTTTTTAAAATACTTACAATGTCTACAACACTACAGCCTATCAGTGCAGCAAGTAAGGTCTGCATTGGGCGCATTCCTTTACCGCCTCCACCTTGCTCTACAGGAATATCAATTTGCATTTCGTTGCCTGTAACATCGGTTAAAGTAATGCCGTAATCACCATGTGTAATTTTTGCTGTTATTAGTGCCACTGTTTAAATAATTTAGGTCAAATTTAATTGAACATTTCTTTTTGGCAATAAAATGGGTTCTGATCTCGGCGAGTTAGGAAGAATAAACCAAGCCTTCATCTTTACATTTCTTTTCAAAAAAAGCAAAGGCACTTTTCAGTGCCTCGTTGCTTATTTATAACTTTTAAAAAAACTCATTTTACCATTTTTATAATTTCCATGCAGGTCTTTCAAAATGGCAGGTATAACCATTAGGATGTTTTTGCAGGTAATTTTGGTGTACTTCTTCTGCACTCCAAAAATCGCTGGCTGGTACAACTTCTGTTACAACTTTATCGGGCCATTTACCCGAATCGTTCATTTCGCTTATAAGTTCGGTTGCTGTTTGTTGCTGGGCTTCGTCTAAATAAAAAATTGCAGAGCGGTACGACATGCCAATATCATTTCCCTGCCTGTTCTTTGTGGAAGGATCATGTATCTGAAAAAAATATTCCAGCAGCTTTCGGTAAGAAATCTTGCCGGGATCAAAAACAATTTCAATACCCTCTGCATGGGTTCCATGGTTTTTGTAAGTGGCATTTGGCACATCGCCTCCTGTATATCCAACTTTGGTTGAAACAACACCGGGCTGGTTTCTCACAAGTTCTTCCACCCCCCAAAAACAACCACCGGCAAGTATAGCTTTTTCTGTATTCATATAATTTTCGTTTTAAATTTTGAAGCAAAAATAAACCTTTTCTAAATTGAGGTTACTTAGTATAGTTAGGAGATTCACAATTTTTCCAATAGTCGATTATAATTCTTAGCAGGTTCTTTAAGGCTTCAAAACTGGAGGGCTTTATAAAAAAACCCTGAATAGATTTTGAGTATGCTTCTATAACAGAAGCTTGTTCAGCACTTGTTGTAAAGAATAAATAAGGGATGGTTTTTATTCGTATGTTCTCATTTTCATGAATTTGTTTTCTTAGTTCCATGCCATTTAACCTAGGCATATTAATGTCAGAAAATACAATAAAAGGTTCATTTGTTTCTGCTGTAAGGTAGGTCAGTGCTTCCTGCCCATCGCTGAAAAAAATAATTTCATTTTTGTAATTGAGTTCTTTAAATACATTGGTAAACAATTCTTGGTCGTCAGTATCATCTTCAACAATCACAATTGCTCCGTTCTTATTCATTTTGTATTCATTTTGGTGTGCAAATGTACAGTTTCCTTTGTTGCAGTAAGGTTTAACTTAAAGGGTAGTACCTGTTTTAACATAATTTGTTTGCTTCTCCGGCAAGGGCAGAGAAGTTGCTCAGAGGTCAGAGTACCGACTATTTCTTTTTAGTGGTGGTATCAAAAAATTCAAGTTCCTTTTTGCTCACCCATTTAATAAATTTAGCAATGTCTTCGTGCTCCCTCAGCCTATCTGTAGTATGATAATAAGTCTTCAGTTCTGTTTCTGAAAAAACGGCATGGACTTTGGCCTGGCAAATCTTATGCATCGGTATTGTTGGTGACTCCCTACCGCCTTTGCTTGGCGGTATTAAATGATGTCGTACAATTGGCTCAACCAGTTCACGGTTGCAGAGCGGGCATTTATCGGTATCAGGCATTCTTTCTTTTAGGAGTAAAGATATTCAAATCTTTCAGGCTTCATCGCCACGAATGGTTCTCCAACAGTTGATTGATTTTGAGGTAAACCCTTCTAATCTTCGCTGTTGCAAACATCATTCACCTTTCATTTCGGTTGGTTCTATTACTTCGGCTTCTTCAACACCTAATTCTATCCGCTCCGTTATATCGGTTAATGTGATAAGGCGTTGTATGATATAGGGAATGGTTTCCAAGCCTTTTGCAAAATTAGTTACGTAAAAAAAGATTCCCACTACATTGCCAGCCAATATCTCTTCGTGGCTTTTTTGGTATGTGAGTAAAATACTTGCAGCTAAAATAAAGATGACTATCAGTTCCATAAAACCAAAATTAAATGCTTCCTGGTCGCTGATTTTTATTTGCCACTTGCGTAAATTATTATAGTGTGCGTGCAGCGATTTATTATCTGCGAAGCTAATGATGTCTACCTGTTTTTCTAATTCGTCATTTTTTTTGGTGGTTAAAAACTGCATACGCCTGCCATACAATTTACTTGAGAATATAACAGGTATTAAAACTGCCAAACAAATGATCACCACTGAAGCGTTGTAAAAAAACAATAAAATAAGTGAGCCAATAATGTTATAAAAAGCTTCAATGACATATACCAGATCAAATTCTAAAAAATCTACAAACTCCCGGGCTAATGTGCTGTGTGCACTTAGTTTACTAATGTCCGATTTGCTGTGTCTGTTTTTTAAAAATGTAGAAACCAAGCTTACATAAATGGCACTGTAGGTTCTTGTGTCGTACATGTGCCTAACGGTTCCTATAAAGGCCCAGATAATATGTACTGCAGATAATATGATTAACCCTCGGTAACTTTGTTTTAGTAAGTCATTTATTGCCATACCCAAAAAGAATGGACGCAATAAGGTACCCAACATTTCAAGAGAAAATAAAAAATAAGTAAGCAATAACTGCCTGCGGTGCAAGTTTATTAAGCTTCTTAAAATTTTAAAACGGCTCATTGTTGTTGATGCTTCCTTTTTTCTCTTTCTGTAATAGAATTTTTCTCTGCTCCTGTAATGGTACCAATACAATTTGGAGCACCACAGTTACAATTAAAAGGTTGCATGGTTTCATTTAAGAAGGCCACATAATTTAAGGTGAGTTCTTCACCGGCATGTATGTTTCTAAGCGATAATACATTCAACCCATTGTAACCCGTATTGGCATTGCAACTGTGGTTTTGAGGTGCCCATTCTGCAGGATCTTTATCCCAAAGTAAATATACTTCATCGCTTATTGGGTATGCATATCTTGCAAATGATTCTTTATCCTGTTCATTCCAGTTTTCCTCAACAAATCTTTTTGTTATAATGCGTTGAGCCATTCCTTCACCACAAAAAATTACTTCGTTTGGTTTAATCTCTCTATTTGCATAAATGCCGTAGCCTGCAATAGCGTTGCCTTTTATTGAATACTTTTTTTGCTTTTGCTTATGCCTGTAAATTCCTTCGTGGATGATGTGCTTTAAAAAATTTGCCTGCCCATACCCATCGTGTTTTAAAATGTAATCTGCGCTGCCTTCGTAACCATCCTTATAAAAGACGGAGCAAGTGAAATTTATTTCTAAAAAGTAAACCTCTTTTTTGTCATTCACCCTAAAGTCCAACCGTGCATAGCCTACGCCGTTAAAACTTTTAAAAATTTGCGCGGCTGCCTTTTTCAATTCTTCTTCTAAAGCATCGTCATTGCAAGGGATGTTTGCATTTGGGTGTAGCTCAGATGTTTTTAAAGTGTGTGTTTTAAACGTATTACCTTCCGGAAAAATGTATTCTACAGGTTTAAAAACCATTACCGCTTTGCCATCAGCATTGGCCGCAAGCATTACGGTAAACTCTCTCCCATCAATGTATTCTTCTACCAATATTGGTGCATATGCATCAATAATCATTTTCACTTTTTGTTGTAGCTCCTCTACATTGTGCACCAAACTTTTATCATCAATGCCAAGGCTATCGCCGGCTTTTGCCGGTTTTACAAACAACGGAAATTTTAAATGCTTGCAATCTGCCTCTATATTTTCCTCCTGTTCTATAATGGCATAAGCAGGCGTTTTTATTCCTTCTGTATAGGCCACATATTTCATCAATTTTTTTGGTGGGTCATATAAGAAAGTGGTGGGTCCGGTAAACGGAAGGTGTAATAATTCTAAGGTGTAAACAACATCTATGCTTGGCACTTCCCACTCTAAATAGCCTTCGCATAGATTTACATATATATCAAAATGCTGCTTGCTAAGTTCTTTTAGCTGTTTGTAGGTTGTAAGCTTATTTAATAAAACATGTACAAAGCTGGCCTCAGGCATAAGCTGAGCTAAATCTCTCGGTGGGTCGTAGTTTTGATAATCTACCTCAGAGGTAGAATAGTCGGGTTGTAAAACGCAAATTTTCATGTGTTCAATTTAATCTTCTCTATTACATATTTACTTCTCACAATTGCATCGTTTATTATTTCAGCTACCAAAGTGGCAAAACCAACATTGTTCACTTTTAATATGGCGCCAATAGATGTGTAGTCTTCGTCTTCGCTTATACCGCACTGTGCATTTACTTCCAGCACAAACATTTTTTTTGTAAGGGCATCCATTCTCACATCGATCCTTGTATAACCCATTCCTTTGCACGCTGCATAGGCATCCCAGCTTATTTTTTTTATCTCGTTTATCAGGCTTTCATCGGGTAAGCCGTATCCATAAAAATTTGCTTCATTTGGCATAGCCGTTTCCTCTTCATAAATTTCCCAAAGCCTGTCAAAGCTTAAAAACTTTTCTTTGTCAGGCAACGACGCATGAAAAACTCTTTCAACAGGCGTATAAACTTTTGCATTTTCCCGATCGTTGTAACACCCAGAAATAAAGACAGTATATTCCGGACCGGTGATAAATGATTCTGCAATCATTCCGCCACTTGCCAAATCCCAACCTCGGTAGCCATCAAACATTTTGGTTATTTGCTCTTTAAGTTCGGTTTCATTTCCCACCACATTTTTTACACCTACCCCCATGCTGCCGCCACTTACAGATGGTTTAACGATGATTGACCGGCCTAATTTTTCAAAAATATTTTTTGGATAATCGTCTTTTGTATAGATAGGTTGCCAAGTCGGGGTTGGTACATTAGCGGTATCAAATGCACCTTTCATTTTTATTTTAGATGTTGTAATGTTGTAAAAATATTCATCGGCACCTGTATAAACCAATTGGTATTTATTTAAAAGTTTAATGATGGAAATACCAGGTGTGCCATTTACTTCATCGCCATCACAAATATTTAATACAACAGGAAAATACTCCTTTGCATCTTTTTCTTCCTTTATTTTTTTGATAACATCTGCATAGGTGAGCATCGTTACCGGTTGCCAACCCCAATGAAGACCAAGTGTAGCAAAACATCGGGTATACTCTTCTATGCTCTGTGTAAAATCATAATAGTAATCAATATTTGCGTCGTTGGTTTGTAAATAAGGAGCTAGTACCCAAATTTTTAATTTATGCAACGGAATAACAGCCGATGAAAACATACGAGGTTATAGTTTTTGTTTTTGAGGTTGTAGTTGCTCGTTTATAAAATTAGTGAATTGGTATCTGCTTAAGGTTGCTTTGCTTAAATATGCTGCGCCTTTTACCAATTGCAAACATTGGTCGCTCTTGCAATTACAAACAAATGGTTGCGCCATATCCCATTCGGTAGAAGGGTAGAAAAAACTAAGTTCTTCACCCGGCTCTATGTCTTTTAAAGCAGATAATTCCATAGAAGTTGTATCGAAAAATACATTCGGGTCACAACTGTGGTTAATATATTGCAGGTGTTCTGGCTGCAACGTTATATGGGTGTGCGGACCTACCTGTACGGTAAGATAGGTTGCATACGACATGGTAACGCCTGCACAAAACTTGCTAATGACTTCTCCTTTTTTAAAATAAGTTATTGCATGAAGTGCTTTTTGCATATTGTTTTCATCCTGTAAAACTTCTGTACTTGTGTGAAGGCTTAGGGCAATTTTATTTTGGCACATGGTTAGCTTTTAAGGTTGTTTATCTGACCCACAAAACTGTAAAATGTTTAATGGGAGAAAATAATTCTAGCGGCTGCGCATCAAAATAATTGTTTTCACGCTGTTTGTTGCACAAGTTTACACAAGATATAATTGCATTAAATCAATTTATTTAGTAAATACACATTACCCTTGCAATAGCTTGTAAATATTTTAATGTTAAAACTATAACAATCCTTTACAAAAATGGATTGCCTATATTTTAAAAATTATATTTGTGAAGAGGGTTTAGTTTTTACACTTTGGTAAATGTTGAGAAAAGAATAAAGGATGAAGGGCTCCCGACAAGAATATCGAGACACAGTGCCGGATATAAGTGGATATCCTTTTTTGATGTGCGCCCGAGCCTGCGGTAGGTCGGGCAGAAAAAAGACCTGCCTCGGGTAACAGGTAGGTGGCGAGCAGCGAACAACTGATTCAATAACAGTAAAAGCTGAAGCCCCCAATTTTATAAAACAAAAGTAAAGTATGAGCACACCAAAAATACTCTGGGTAGATGACGAGATTGATAGCTTAAAATCTCAGATAATGTTTTTAGAAAACAAAGGCTACGAAATAGCTACCAAAACAAATGGTTTTGATGCAGTTGAATATGTGAAGGAAAATATTGTGGATGTAGTGCTCATGGATGAGAGCATGCCTGGCATAACAGGATTGCAGACACTGCAGCAAATAAAGGAAATAAACAGCACCATACCAGTAGTGCTCATCACTAAAAACGAGGCAGAAAATTTAATGGACGAAGCCATTGGCAGCCAGATAAGCGATTACCTTATAAAACCTGTAAACCCAAACCAAGTATGGCTTTCGTTAAAAAAACTGATTGATAATAAAAGACTGGTGGCAGAGAAAACAACCTCCGCATACCAGCAGGAATTTAGGAGTTTGTTTATGGCGTTGAACGACAACCCAAATTATACGGAGTGGATGGACCTATACAAAAAACTGGTGTATTGGGAGTTGGAAATGAAGAAGAGCGACAGCCCCGAAATGCAGGAAGTTTTTGCTACTCAAAAGCAGGAAGCAAACACAGAGTTTTTTAAATTTATCAGCAAAAACTACAGCAGTTGGGTTGGCCCAAAAAGTACAGATTCACCCATTATGAGCCATACTTTATTAAAATTTAAAGTACTACCCCATTTAGAAAAAGGCACGCCTCTTTTTTTTATTTTAATAGATAACCTGCGCTTTGACCAGTGGAAAACAATACAGCCCATTTTTGCCGAGAGTTTTCGCATTCATGAAGAAGAAACTTTTTACGCCATTTTGCCCACAGCTACACAATATGCCCGTAACGCCATATTTGCCGGTATGTTGCCAATAGATATTGAAAAGACTTTTCCTGACCAGTGGAAAAATGATGACGAGGAAGGTGGTAAAAATATGTTTGAACAAGATTTTTTGCGAGCGCATTTAAAAAGACTTGGCAAAGGTGATTTAAAAGTTTCGTACACAAAAATTACCAACAACCACGATGGGCAAAAAATGGTAGATAACATGCACAACATGTTGCAAAACGATTTAAATGTAATTGTTTACAATTTTGTAGATATGCTGAGCCATGCAAGAACTGAAATGGAAGTTTTGAAAGAACTCGCAAGCGATGAAACAAGTTACCGAAGCCTTACACAGAGCTGGTTTGAACACAGCCCGCTGCACCAGGCATTAAAGAAAATTGCAGATAAAAAATTAAATATGGTGGTGGCAACAGACCATGGAAGCACGAGGGTAAAAACGCCTGCAAAAGTTATTGGCGATAAACAGACGACTGCAAACCTGCGCTACAAACACGGGCGCAATTTAAAATATGAGGCAAAAGATGTATTGGCTTTTAGAGACCCCAAAGAAGCTGGCTTGCCTGTTCCAAATGTAAACTCAACATTTGTATTTGCAAAAGGCGATATTTTTCTTTGCTACCCAAACAACTACAATCATTTTGTAAATTATTATAAAAATACTTTTCAGCATGGTGGGGTAAGTTTGGAGGAAATGATTGTGCCGGTTATTAAGATGACGAATAAGTAGCCCCCTTGGTCCCCCGAAGGAAGAAGATGGCACTCCGGAATTTTGAGGGTTTTTTAAAGTAGCAGAGAGTGGCTCCTCTCCTTTGGAGAGGCGGGGGTGAGGTTTTTACAGAGGCGAGGGTGAGGCTTTTATATTTATTTATCAACTTTTGTTGAAAACGTTTTTTTATAAAATGGGGTAAATAAAGCAAGTTGCATCGCCAAGAGAGAACACATAAAAGAAACGGGGGAAAACAATATGAAATTTACACAAAATACGCTCGATAAAGTAGAGAAAATAGCTCAGGAAAGTGGCTATGTGATGCGGTATGAAAGAGGTTCTTTTCAAAGCGGCTACTGCATTTTACAGGAAAAAAAAGTAGTGGTGCTCAATAAATTTTTGGCTACAGAAGGGCGTATCAATACATTGATAGATTTGCTGCCTCAACTAAATATTCATTTTGATTCGCTCACACACGAAAGCCAGAAATTATATACAGAAATAACTTCCATGGCATCTTAACTACAATCTTGGTTATTCATATTTGGCTGTAAAATGAACAAGTGAATCCGATAAATGCAAATTGTATCTTAAGGCTTCTATATTTGCAGGATGGTCGTTCCTCCTTTAAAAATAACTTTTCTCGGTACAGGTACAAGCAGCGGTGTGCCCATGATAGCCTGCCATTGCGAAGTATGCACATCTGCAAGTCCAAAAGATAAAAGATTGCGCAGCAGTATAATGGTGCAAAGCGAAAGCACTACTATTGTTGTAGATACCACGCCGGATTTTAGGTATCAGATGCTAAGAGAAAACGTGAACAATGTAGATGCCATTTTATTTACACACCCACACAAAGATCATGTTGCCGGCCTCGATGATATAAAAGCTTTTAATTATTTTAATAAAAAAGCGATAGATGTTTTTGCAAATGAACTTACCACAAAAGCATTAAAAAATGAATTCTATTATATTTTCGCAGAGCACAAATATCCAGGCGTACCCGATATAAATTTGCACTTAATAGATGATGCGCTATTTTTGGTGGGAGATATAATGGTAACGCCAATAAAAGTGTGGCACCTGCACATGCCGGTGCTTGGTTTTAGGTTCGGCAGCTTCACCTACATAACCGATGCTAACAGAATTGAAGATGCAGAACTGCAAAAAATTAAAGGCAGCGACACTCTTGTTTTAAATGCCCTTAGGCAGCAGGCTCACATTTCGCATTTTACGCTGCAGCAGGCCATTGAACTTGCAGAGGAGTTGCAAATACCCCAAGCCTATTTTACCCACATAAGCCACCAGCTTGGGCTACATGAAACAATTAGCCAAATATTACCCGCAGGTAAACAGCTTGCTTATGATGGCTTGCGACTAACTTTAAATTAGTTATTTGTATTAATAGGAATAAAGTATATTTATTTTATAATACATTTGATAAATGGCAGATACCAGTATAATAAACTTTCTCACATTCACCAAAAAAGACAGAAGAAGTATATTGCTTTTGCTGCTTGCCATTGCATTTGTTTTTTGTGCTGTAAAATATATTTACCCGCTTGTGGTTAAAGAGGATGGTTTAGATGAAGCAGTTGTTATTGCCGCATCAGATTCGCTTTTGGTTAAACAAATAGATGATAGCAAAACGTACTCCAGCGATTATAGCACCGACAATGGTTACCCATCTTATACCAAGAAAAATTACGACCGCAGTTTTACCACTACTATGTTTTATTTTGACCCCAATACGCTTGATGCTACGGGCTGGCAAAAACTCGGTATAAAAGACAAAACAATTACCTCTATGCAGAAATACATTGCAAAAGGTGGCAGGTTTAGAGAACCGGACGATTTGCGAAAAGTATGGGGATTAAGAAATGATGAAAAGGAAAGGCTGATACCTTATGTACGGATTGCAACACAGGCACAGCCCGAGTACACAAATAATTATGGTCACTATGAAAAAGAGCCCTTCGAGAAAAAAGTGGTTGCGCCTGTAGATATTAACGCCGGAGACTCAGCAGCATTTGATGCACTACCCGGCATTGGAGGTGGCTTTAGCCGACGCATCATAAATTTTAGAAACAGGCTCGGCGGCTTTTATAAAGTAGAACAGGTTGCTGAAACTTTTGGCCTGCCTGATTCAGTGTTTCAAAAAATAAAGCCATTGCTTAAAATAAGTGGCAACGATGTAAAAAAAATAAACATTAATACTGCCAAAGAAGAAGAACTAAAAGCGCACCCATATATACGGTGGCAGTTGGCAAAAGTAATATCAGAGTATAAAAAGCAGCATGGCGATTTTAAAAGTTTACAAGACTTAAAAAAAATAATGGTGATTGATGAAGCCACCTATAACAAAATATCTCCTTATCTCACAATTTAATGATGCATACAGGTGGGCTTTGTACGGTATAATTTGCTTATTTTGCAATCTCAAATAAAGATTGCAATAAAATGAATTTTCGTAACAATGAACTCACCCAACAGGTAGCACAGTCTGCCAAAGATTTTGCATTACAATATATAAAACCGCACCTAATGGAGTGGGACGAAAGCCAGGAATTCCCCACACATATTTTTAAAGAACTTGGTAAGCTCGGAATGATGGGCGTTTTGGTGCCTGAAACCTATGGCGGCACTGGGTTAGGCTATTATGAATACAGCGCTATTATACAGGAGATTGCTAAAGTTTGTGGCTCAATAGGATTGTCTGTAGCTGCGCACAACTCATTGTGTACCGGGCATATTCTTGCATTTGGTAATGAAGCGCAAAAACAAAAGTATCTTCCTAAACTTGCTACCGCTAAGCATATTGGCGCATGGGGACTTACTGAACCTAACACAGGTAGTGATGCGGGTAATATGAAAACCACAGCTGTGCGAGATGGAGATAACTGGATAATTAACGGTGCCAAAAGCTGGATCACACATGGTAAAAGCGGCGATGTAGCTGTGTTGATTGCAAGAACCGGCGAGCCACGTACCAAAAACAATTGCACGGCTTTTATTATTGATAGAGGAACTCCTGGTTTTACAGCAGGAAAAAAAGAAAACAAACTCGGGATGCGTGCAAGCGAAACTGCTGAGATGATTTTTGATAACTGCATTATTTCTGACGAACAGCGAATAGGTGAAGTGGGCGATGGATTTAAACAATCAATGAAAATTTTAGATGGAGGCAGAATATCAATTGCTGCTCTTGCATTAGGCATCGCAAAAGGTGCTTACGAAGCGTCTCTGCAATATTCAAAAGAGCGTCACCAATTTGATCAGCCAATTTCTAATTTTCAGGCAATCTCCTTTAAGCTGGCAGATATGGCTACAAAAATTGAGTGTGCAGAATTGCTCATAAACCAGGCATGCGATCTTAAAATGAAACACCTGCCAATGACCAAAGAGGCAGCCATGGCAAAATATTATGCGAGTGAAATATCTGTTGAAATAAGCACAGATGCTGTGCAAATTTTTGGTGGCTACGGTTATACAAAAGATTTTCCTGTAGAAAAGTTTTACCGGGACAGTAAACTTTGTACCATTGGTGAAGGCACAAGCGAAATACAAAAACTTGTTATTGGACGAGAGATATTAAAATAGGCTTAGAAGCATTAGACGGGCTTAAGAAAAATACTATTTCGCTGCCTTATAATATATTTTTGATCCTTGATATGCCAAAGTTAAATAGCAAAGAATGCTTATCTGAATTAAAGAAACTTGAAGGAATAAACCAAATACCAGTTTCGACTTATTCAACATCCAACCTTAGAGAAGACAAAGAAGTAACAAAAAAATTAAGTGCAAGTAGATTTATACACAAGCCCACCAATTTTGGTGTTTTGTGCCAAGAAACTTCTTTGGCGTTTTCTATTATCAAAGATTAGTGTTTTTACATGCTAAATACCCAATACTATTTTCAACTTCGTATAACCTGCTTTGCTTACGGGCAGCCGCACACCGGTTGTGAGTAAAACTAGGTGGCTGTCTTTTTCGTGCAGGTCTATACGGGTAATGAGCTGTGTGTTTATGATGTATGAGCGATGCACCCTTATAAATTCCTGTATAGGAAAATTATCTTCGTAAAACTGCATGGTTTTCTTTTTTAAAAAAGCGCCCTCTGCTGTATGTATTTTTATGTAGTCATCTGCGGCTTCAACATACTGTATTTGCGCATAAGGAATGATTTTTATTTTGCCATTTTCTTTTACAACAATGCGGTTGCTTTGGGTGGCAGCCTGTAAGGCTGTTGCTGTTATGAGTGGGGCATTGTTGGCTTGCTGCAGCATCATTTTTTGCATGGCTTTGTCAAACCGCTCTTTGCTGAAGGGTTTTAATAGGTAATCTGTTGCATGCGCATCAAAAGCTTTAATGGCATACTCTTCAAAGGCTGTGGTAAAAATTACCGCAGGAGGCTCGTCTACCAGTTCCAGCATTTCGAAGCCTGTAATTTTTGGCATTTGTATATCAAGAAAAATTAGATCGGGTTTGTGTTGCTGTATGGCTTTTAATCCTTCAAAACCATCGCCACATTCTGCCACAACAGTAATAGCAGGGTAGGGTTGAAGGTATTCTTTTACCATCATTCTTGCGAGCGGTTCATCGTCTATAATTATTGCCGTCATGCTATTTGTGGTATTGCTATTTCTGTTATAAATTGTGTAGTATCTTTTTTTATGTGCAGCAAATCGGCCCTTCCAAACAACAAAAACAATCTGCGTTTTGTAGATGATAGGCCAAAGCCGGTGCCGGTTGCAGGCACTGCCGTAGTTTCATCAAATGGGTTTTGCACACTTAAACGCAATTGTCCGTTTATCGCTTTTGCATGTATAAAAATAGTTACACCTTCCAGCGTATCGTACAAGCCAAATTTAATAGCGTTTTCTACCAGAGGCTGTAAAATAAGTGCGGGTAATTTCATTTGTAATGCAGCATCATCATATATAATTTCAGTTTGCAACCTATGGCCAAAACGTACTTTTTCAATATCAAGATAAAGTTTTACGTATTGTAATTCTTCTTCAAAACTATTCCATTGCTGGTCCTCCTTTTTTAAAGTGCCACGTAAAAAATCTGCAAGCTGTTGTATCATGTGGCGGGCTTTCTCGGGCTGGCTTCCGGTAAGTGCACTAATGGAGTTTAAACTGTTAAATAAAAAATGAGGTTGCAATTGTTGCCTTAGTTTATTCAGTTCCGCATCTTTTGCAAGGCGCTCCGTATCTTCCTTTCTTTTATTATTTTCCTGCTGCTCTTGTTGTGTGTACCAAAGCAAACTTAGCATGGTAATACAACAAAGCATTAAAAAACCAAACGCATATCGTATGCCGCTGCTGTGAGATAGTGTTTGTAAATAGGTTGAATCATATTTATACAATGTTTTTAAAATAAATTTTACAACAAATAGCCAAAGGCTACTCAAAGCGAAACTTAAAATGAGAACGTATAAATATTTTTCTTTGCCGGGTAAATAATAATGCATGTTATTTATAATGAGCAAGCATGCTGCTGCAAGTAATCCAACACTTACAAAGCCGTCAACAGTTGCTTTCAAATAATCTACGCCGAA